>JAUWZV010000169.1 GCA_030615105.1 Desulfobacteraceae bacterium | reverse complement strand
TTTGTTCAAACCGACCCGGATCACCCAAACAGACACGAGCGGCACAGCATGATCATGGTGGAAACCGATCGAAAAGGATTTGAGGCAAGTCATTTAACCGGCAAGCTTGGTATTCGGGCATCTGATACAGCGGAACTTTCTTTCAATAACGTAAGGATTCCATGTGACAATCTTATAGGAGAAATAGGAAATGGTTTTATTGAGGCTATGCATCTCTTTAATCTTAACAGGATTGGTATAGCTGCACAGGCAGTTGGAATAGCCCGCTCTGCCTTGGAGGAAAGCATAAAGCATGTAAAAAAAAGGTTTGCCTTTGGTGCCCCTCTGTCCTCTTTCCAGGCTATCCAGTTCAAGATTGCAGATATGTTTACCTGGATACAGGCAGGCAGAAACCTGGTCTATGAAGCAGCCTGGGGAGTGGATCGAGGCACTATTGACCACAAGCTTATTGCTGCTGCAAAATCATTTTGTGGCCAGATGGCAGTTAAATGTGCTGATATGGCCCTTCAGATGCACGGAGGTTACGGTTATCTGGCTGAATATAAGGTCCAAAGGCTCTATAGGGATGCCAAAATTACAGAGCTTTATGAGGGGACAACAGAGATCGAAAAGATCATAATGGCCAGAAATCTGCTAACTTAGAAAAAAGGAGGTCAGTGAAGATGAAAGGTATTGTATCTTATGGTGGTTATCTCCCCTTAAACAGAATAAATAGGGACATTGTTTTTAAGGGCATGGGCTGGCTTCATCAGGCTACTTATATGAAGGGAGAAAAGTGTGTGGCCAATTTTGATGAAGACAGTGTAACCATGGCCGTTGCCTCTGCCATGAACTGTTTGGAGGGATACGACAGGGACCATGTTGATGGTCTCTACTTTTCTACAACTACATCACCATTCAAGGAAAGAAGGTGTGCTAATATAATAGGGACCGCCTTAGACCTGAAAAGTCAAATCAGAACCGCTGATTTTACCGGATCCACCAGTGCCGGTACGTCTGCATTAATTGCAGCAATCGATAGTATTGGTGCTGGCTCAGCAAATAACATCCTTTTATGTGCATCAGACGTCAGGATTGGTAAACCCGGTAGTTCTCAAGAGCTTAGTTTCAGTGATGGTGCAGCATCTCTGTTATTAGGAAATAAGCAAGTAATTGCAAGCTGGGAAGGCTACTACTGTGTTTCCTATGATTTTCCCGATCATTGGAGAACAGAGAATGATAAGGCTGATAGGGCCTGGGAGGATAGATTTGGAAGAGAGCAAGGCTATAGAAAATTTATACCTGAGGCCATATCAGGGCTCCTCTCTAAATATAATCTCCAGCAAAAGGATATAGCTAAGGTGATCTTTCCTGGCATTTATCCCCGGGACCATGCCTTAATATGTAAAAAATTGGGATTTGAGCCAGGCCAAGTTCAAGATCATCTGATGACTGTTATGGGAAATACTGGCACTGCTTATCCTTTGATGATATTAATCTCGGCCCTTGAAGATTCAAGTCCTGGGGATAAGTTGATTGTGGCCGGTTTTGGTAATGGGAGTGATGCCCTATTATTCCATGTGACAGAGGAGGTAGAAAAGGTAAAAGGTCAAAAGAGAGGGGTTAAAAGGTATTTAGAATCAAAAAGGAAACTCAATAGTTACGAGAAGTATCTTGCATTTAGAAATTTTATCTCTACAGAAGGGGGAATCAGGGCCGAAGCCATACCTTACACGGCCTTGTCTTTAACATGGAGAGACAGAAGAGAGATATTAGGCCTATGCGGAACCCGGTGTAAAAAATGCGGTACCCCACAATATCCCGTACAAAGGGTATGCGTGAATCCTTACTGTGGTGCCATTGACGAGATGGAGCCTTACAGGTTCTCTGATAAAAAAGGAAAGGTTTTTAGTTTTACAGGGGATATGTTGGCCTTTACGCCCAATCCACCGGGAATATATGCAGTTACTGATTTTGATGGAGGTGGCAGGTACTGGTTTGATGTTACTGATTGTGATCTTGAATCGATGGAGATCGGAATGCCGGTTGAGATAAGCTTCAGGAGAAAATATGTTGATGAAAGAGGTGGTATTGTTGGTTATTTTTGGAAGGCAATACCTATAAGATTATAATTCATGGAAAATAGCTAAGGAGATAAAAATGGCAGAAGGGATAAAGGATAAGGTTGCTATTATTGGAATGGGTTGTACCAAATTTGGGGAGCACTGGGACAAAGGCTCCGAGGATTTGATCGTTGAGGCATTTACTGAAGCAATTGAGGATGCAGGTATTGAGAAAAAGGATATTCATGCAGCCTGGTATGGCTCTTGTTATGATGAATTCAATGTTGGGAAATCTGCCTTAGCTCTAAGTAGGACTTTAAAATTACCGTTTATACCGGTAACCAGGATTGAGAACCTTTGTGCCAGTGGTTCTGAGGCACTAAGAGGTGCAGTTTATGGAGTTGCCTCTGGTGCCTGTGATATTGCTTTGGCCCTTGGAGCAGAAAAGCTAAAAGATACGGGCTATGGTGGTCTTCCGGAGATGAGCACGAGCTTGGGTACAAAAAACAGGGTTATTTTTCCTGGTATAAGCGCCCCTGGTGCATTTGCAATGATGGCTAACAGGTATTTCTCCAAATACGGTATGCCTGTGGAGGAAGGCAGAAGGGTCCTGGCCAAGATCTCAGTCAACAGTCATAAAAATGGTGCCAAAAATCCAAAGGCCCACCTCAAAAGGATTATCACAGAAGAAGATGTATTAAATGCCCCAATAATTGCATCCCCCCTTGGTCTTTTTGATTGCTGTGGTGTAAGTGATGGGGCAGCGGCAGCTATTGTGTGCAGGGCTGATATGGCCAAAGATTTCAGAGCCGATCCTGTTTCAATAAAGGCACTTCAGATCGGGGTAAGTTCAGGCGAGGAATTGGGCTACACCGAATGGGATGGCACCTATGTTGAAAGTGCGGTCAGGACGGCGGTTAGGGCATATAAAGAGGCAGGTATAAAAAATCCCAGGGAGGAAATCAGTATGATGGAATTGCATGATTGCTTCTCCATCACCGAGCTTGTTACCTATGAAGATTTACAGATATCACCTCGAGGAAAGGCAAGAAATGATATTGAAGACGGCTTTTTTGCTATAGAAGGCAAGATACCTTCACAGCCTGACGGAGGTCTGAAATGCTTTGGCCATCCTATTGCGGCCTCCGGATTAAGGATGATGTATGAGATGTACAAGCAACTTCAAGGAAAGGCTGGGGAAAGGCAAATTAGAGATCCTAAGATTGGCCTTACACATAACTTAGGTGGGTTCCCGCAGTTGAATGTTATTAGCTTAGTAATCGTGGGATTGTAGTTACCAGTAATTTACTTGAGAGACCATTCCATCCGCTTTAATGAGCTGGCTGATTTCTGTTTGAATAATATTGTCAGAAATAGTCTCAATGGAGGATACAGGCAGGCCTCTTTTATCTCTTTTGTAATGGCAGTCTAAGACAAAACCTATAACATGGGCAAATAGGCATCCACCGATCCCGCAGCAAGATGAATCAATTGAGGCCGTGCCAAGGAGATAAAGGACATCTTTGTTATCATAGTTTAGATGCCTTTCCTCAAAAAAGGTATAGTTCCCGGAGATAGATTCTGTTAAATCATTTAATATATGAGTATATTCCTTTCTCATATAAAAAGCTTTTTGTTATTTGAGTAGATCTAAATTGACTAATAAGGATACTTTTATTTTTGTCAATATTTTTCTCTGAGTGTGAAATTATAAATGGAAAATATTTAGGCTATTTTGATCATTTAATCAAAGAAAGGAGAGAAAAATGGATTTTACCCTGTCAGGTGAAAGTAAAATGATGGTTAAGACAGCTCGGGATTTTGCCGAGCAGGAAATTGAACCAATTATGGCCAAGGTTGAGGAAGAAGATGCTCTTCCGGATGATATCTTGCAAAAGTTTGCCAAGGCAAGAATGCTGGGCATGATGATCCCGAAGGAATATGGAGGCA
>JAUWZV010000116.1 GCA_030615105.1 Desulfobacteraceae bacterium | reverse complement strand
AGAATTGAATCTGGAAAGGTGGAATTAGACTTGAGAGAAGTCGATTTACAGGATATTATCCAAAAAGCGGTCTACGCCCTTGAACCATTGATAAACAAAAAGAGGTTGATAATAGATACTGATTTTGATGAAAGATTACCCTTGGCATACGCAGACCCAGATAGGGTCAGGCAGGTGGTAACAAATCTACTGCATAATGCCATTAAATTTACCTCGGAAGGGCGTATAACCTTAAGTGCCAGGCCCTCCCAGGCACCTAAATTCGTTGAGGTCTGTATTTCAGACACAGGCATGGGAATCAAGGAAGAGGATCTTAATAATCTCTTTGATATGTTTAGACCGCTTGATCTCTCAGCTACCCGTCCGTACGGAGGAGTCGGCTTAGGGCTTAGTATCTGCAAAGGGCTGGTTGAAATGCAGGGTGGAAATATCTGGGTAGAGAGCAAATACGAAGAGGGCAGTAAATTTTACTTCACCTTGCCTGTAAAAGAAGAATAGCATATTGAGATAACCTTGATGGATTCGTAAAAAGTCATGAACCGAGGTCATTGCGAGGGCTTTAGCCCGAAGCATTCTAATAAATACGATAACTTATGGAATAGGAGATTGCTTCGCTTCGCTCGCAATGACATGCTTTTTGACTTTTTACGAGACTATCAAACTTAGAAATAATAGAAAAGATCGAACATGCTCAATAAAGCGTAGAAAATGTAGTGTCGGCCTGCCCTGGCGCGACAATTTTGGGTATTGTATATCTGTATCATTCTTTCTCAGTACTCAATACCAAATACCCAGCTTTCAATACCAGGTCTGGGCCAGGGGTTTTATACCCGCCCGCCTCGCCTGAGCGAGAGCGATGGCGGGCAGGCCCGACCTTAAACAGGTGGCATATTAATAAGCCTAAGGCTTATAAAATGCCACACTACATTTGTATGTTGTTTCAGATTTTATAACATACAATAAGTCCACAGGATATTGAGCAATTACAAAAGATAGCCTAATAAACAGGGTTTAAACACGGACAGCTATGGACAATAAAGGAATTCAGAAAGGTTCGTTACAGAAAATTTTAGTGGTTGAGGATAATCAGGATAACCGGGAATTGGTGGTTAAGGTCTTGAAGATAAATGGCTATCAGGTAATTGAAGCAGTTGATGGGGAAGAGGCATTAGAGAAAACAAAGACCGAAAACCCGGATCTGATTCTTATGGATCTTTTTATACCAAAGATAGATGGTTATGAGGTGACAAAAAGGTTGAAGAGTGATAGAGACCTCAGGAGTATACCGGTAATTGCCCTGACAGCCCATGCAATGAAAGGAGATATGGAAGTTGCCTTAGCCGCAGGTTGTGATGGCTACATCCCTAAGCCCATTGATGTCCGGGAATTACCTAAACAAATCGAATATTTCCTGAAGCATAATCCATAACCCATTTATGGCGATTTAAATGACTAACAAGGCCAAGATATTAATAGTGGATGATGATATCGATACTGTGGAATTACTGACCAGGAGGTTTCATGCTGAAGGGTACGATACCTCAGAGGCCTACGATGGGGAGCAGGCCATGCAACAGGTAGAGGAATATAAGCCTGACTTAATTTTATTAGATATAATGATGCCCAAAATAGATGGCTATGAGGTATGTAGAAGGCTGAAAGGTTCTGAAGATACAAAACTTATCCCCATAATTATGCTAACCGCAAAGGGGAAGATACCTGATAAGGTGAAGGGATTGGGCATTGGGGCAGATGATTATATAGCAAAGCCCTTTGATTACAGAGAACTCTCACAGAGGGTCAAGTATTGGACCGCAGTCAAGATGGAAGTGCAGGAAAGATTAAGGGAGATACATCGGCTGGAGCAGGAACTAATCAAATCTGAAAGGTTAGCAGCTATCGGGCAAACCGTAGCCAGTCTTGCCCATTATGTCAAAAATATCTTGTTTGGCCTAAAAGGTGGGGTCTATTTGGTAAACGAAGCCCTTAAAGAAGATGATACAGATTCTCTGAAGGACGGCTGGGATATGTTGGAAAGTAGCATGGGCAGGATTTCTGGTCTGGTTCTCGATCTGCTTGAGTATTCCAGAGAACGCAAGCCAGAATATGAAAAATGTTTTCCCAATGAGATTGCAAATGAGGTCTGTAAGCTTATAGAAGAGAGCGCAAAGGAATATGACATAGAGATTATTAAAGGTTTTGATCAATCCATGGGTGAGGTTCTTCTGGATCCCAAGGGTATTCACCGCTGTTTGCTTAACCTGGTTTCCAATGCTAGAGATGCCTGCATTTTTGACTCTAACGAAGAGAAAAAATGGGTGGTGCAGGTAAGGACAATTCTTGAAAATGATGGCACGGTCAGGTTTGAGGTCTCTGACAACGGTTGTGGTATGGATGAAGAAGTCAAAAAGAAGCTATTTACCAGTTTTTTTAGCACCAAGGGGGGAAGAGGTACTGGTCTTGGTCTCCTGAATACCCAGAAGATAGTTCAGGAACATGGTGGAACAATCACTGTAAACTCACAACCCGGAAAGGGATCGACCTTTACAATTCGACTGCCATATAGGGATGTAGCTACACAGGGAGCAACGGAGGAAAAAGAGAGTCATCAAGTTCAACTTTAAGCTAAGAATAACTATTTAGCCACTAAGTCACCAAGACACAAATAATTGAAAATTGACAATTGGAATTGGTGCCCGCCCTGGCGCTATGGAATCGAATGAGCCTCTTGAGTCTATAGGATGCTATGTGTTGGGATCAGCCTATTAAACCTATACAACCAGGTCTGGGCCAGGGACTTCGTGTCTTGCCCCGCCTCGTTCCGGGTCGGGACGGGGGTGGCTGAATAGTAACGTTAAGAAATGATAAAAGGAGGATGCATCATGAAGAAGGTTCTTGTTGTTGACGATGATGTTGATATCAGAAAGGTTGTTTCAAAACTTGTGGAAAAAAGCGGCTATAAGGTCATGGAAGCAAAGAACGGTATAGAGGGCATGGGTAAGGTAAGGGAGGATAAACCGGATTTGATTATTTTAGATATCTTGATGCCTAAAGAGAGTGGAATCAGGATGTATCGCGAATTGAAGACCGAGGAACCTTTAAAAGATATTCCTGTGATTGTGCTCTCTGCTATCACCAAAAAGAGCTTCTTTCGATCCCAGAAAGTGCTGGATGAATTTGCCGGTCAATCTGTGCCTGAACCTGAAGCTTATATTGAAAAACCAGAAGAACCAGAGGAACTGATAGCATTGATGAAGAAAATCTTAGGATAAAAGGATTAATATCAAGTTGCTTTCAAATGGCTACTATTTATAGGCGTCATTGCGAACGAATGTAAAGCAATCTCAATAGCATAGATTGCCACGTCGCTTCGCTCCTCGCAATGACAGGATTGCAACTTGGTATCACACAAAAAAACCCACTGACTATGCAGTGGGTTTTTTAAGGCCTTTATTCTTCGATTTTTAGGCAAATAGTAGTTAAAATTGGTAACCCTTTTTCAGGTTTGAAGCTCAGATAGATTTTCATAAAAGTCCAGTGATTCTGGATTGATCAAGGCGCCCCTATTTAGGACCGGTGTCCCATTTATTATATTCGTTACCGCGCTTTCCACCTTCTTCATATTCAGGGTATAAGGGATATCAGGCGTTTCGATCATTTTAGCTGGAACATGTCTGGGGGAAGTCTTTTCACGTAAAGTCTTTTTAATCTTGCCTTTCAAATCTTCTGTTAGATTATACCCTTCAGCACATTTTACAAATAGAATAATACGTTGATCCCCCTCCCAGTTTTGCCCTATTGCCAGGCTATCGGCGATTTCTTCTAATTTTTCTACCTGATTATATATCTCGGCTGTACCTATTCTAACTCCCGAAGGCTTTAATACTGCGTCGGAACGGCCAAAGAAAGTTACTCCACCTGTTTCACTATTAATCACAATATAATCGCCATGTCTCCATACATTTGGATAGACATCAAAATAGGCCTCTTTATACTTTTTATCATCTGGATCATTCCAGAAATAAAGAGGCATTGGAGGAGCTGGTGCTTCACAGACAAGTTCCCCCTCTTGATCAACTACGGGATTGCCTTTTTCATCATAAACATTTATCTTCATGGCTAAAGCAGGAGATTGCAGCTCCCCGGCATATACAGGACTTGTAGGGCTTCCAGTACAAAAACAGCCATTTATGTCTGTACCGCCAGCAGAGGAGTTAAACCAGAGATCTTCTTTGATTTCCTGGTAAACATACTCAAAGCCTTCAGGTGAAAGAGGGGAGCCGGTTTGCCATATTTCTTTTAATGATGATAGATCGTAGTCCTTACCGGGCTTGAGCCCCTGGCTTCTGATAAAATTGATATAGCTTGCACTGGTACCAAACATTGTTACCTTCTCATCCTGAATTAACTTCCACATAGCACCTGGATCAGGATAATTGGGGTTGCCATCATATAAAATTAGAGTGTTTCCTGTGGCCAAAGAGGTTAGCATCCAATTCCACATCATCCAGCTACAGGTTGTTATAAAAAAGTGGACATCCTCTTTTTTTAAATCGCTTTGGAGTACCAGCTCCTTTAACTGATTAAGAAGGATTCCGCCAGCCCCCTGAACAAGGCACTTTGGCTTACCAGTTGTTCCAGAAGAGAACATAATAAATACGGGATGATCAAAGGGTAATTGTTCGAACTGGATTTCAAGACCGCTTTCTTGAGAGAGAAAGTCATTAAAATATACAGAGTTCGGGATATTGCTGATGTCAGGCTTCTCTTCTATATAGGAGGATACTATTACCTTTTCAATTGAAGGTATTCCCTTTGCAATCTCAGCCGCATTACTGAGAGAGTTAAAGGGCTTGGCTTTATAAAAATATCCATCAACAGCGAATAAAACCTTGGGTTCGATTTGCCCAAAGCGATCTATAACTCCTCCTGAACCAATGTCAGTAGCACAGGAAGCCCATGTTGCACCAATACTGGTGGCAGCAAGCATCGCAATAGCCGTCTCCATCATATTAGGCATGTAGGCAGCTACTCGATCTCCCGGGGCAACTCCTATCTCTCTGAGTGATTTTGCCAGACGCGCCACATTGCCGTAAAGTTCTGCATAGCTCATTTTGGCTGATTTTTGGGTCTCCCCTCTGAATATAAATGCTGTATGATCATCTCTGAGTCTCAAGAGATTTTCGGCAAAATTTAGCCTTGCACCCTCAAACCACTTGGTGCCTGGCATCTTATGTATATCATCTATTATTGTATCATAGGGCTTGGAGTATTTTATATCCGCATATTCCCAAAAAGATGCCCAAAATTCGGGAATATTGTCAATTGACCATTTGTACAGGGGACGATATTCTTTAAAGTCAGTCCCGTATTTCTTGTTGATAAATTGAAAAAATTTGTACATGTTAGAGTTTTTGATCCTATCTTCCGTTGGTTTCCATAACAACTTGGCCATATTACTCCTCCTTTGAAAGATGATTTGTTACTTTCTCTACCAAAATGGAGAGAAGCTCACAATACATATTAATTTTTCTTTTGCCTTGACTAACAGCTATATTTGGATTACACGTAACCACTTAAAATAAAAATAGGAATTAGTCAAGGAAACATTCATTTTTGGACGCAGATGAACGCAGATTATCAAGATTTTTAATGCGCCTAAGGCGCATAAATATAAAGAACTTACTGAAAAGATTATCAAAATCTTCTATAGGGTTTTCAATAAACTTGGTTATGGTTTTCTTGAAAAGATCTATGAGAATGCAATGATGATAGAATTTAAAAAGGAGGGTATTGATGCAGTTTCTCAATCTGCGATAAAGGTATTTTATGAAGGTGAAGTTATAAGTGAATACTATGCTGATATCCTTGTTGATAACAAGGTAATTGTTGAGATAAAGGCAGCAAAGCGTTTGGCAGAAGAAAATGAAGCACAGTTATTAAATTATCTAAAAGCCCGCCCGCCTCGCCTGAGCTCGCGATGGCGGGCAGGCAGCCGATATTGAAGTTGGACTCTTGCTTAATTTTGGCACCCAACCAGAAGTTAAACGTAAGGCATTTGATAATTTGAGAAAATAGTTCTCTGCGGATATCTGCGAAAACCTGCCCGCCGTCTGGCAGGCGGGTCTGCGTCCTAATTAGTTGAAAGGAATTTTTATTGATGGATGAATCGAGTGGGATCATCAAGGAAATAAAGGAAAAGGTTAAGGATTTACGGGCAAAGGGATTTAACCTTTATCCATCGGGCTTCAGGAGAGATATAACAGTAGAGGAAGTGGTACGCCGTTTTGGTAAAATGGATAATGATGAACTTAAGGAGATACCTAATAACTTTACCATGGCCGGCAGGGTTATGTCCATCAGGGATTTTGGGAAAGCAGTTTTCATCCATATTAAAGATGGGACAGGCAAACTTCAGGCATATATAAGGAGAAATAGAGTCGGAGATGATAATTTTGAGATCTTTAAGTTTATTGATATAGGCGATCATGTAGGGCTTAAAGGGCAGTTTTTTAGGACAAAGACAAATGAATTGACTCTCTTGGCATCTTCTGTTGTTCTTCTAACAAAGGCCCAATGCCCATTACCAGAAAAATATCACGGTTTAGTAGATGTAGAGATCAGATATCGCCAAAGGTATCTCGACCTCATTGTTAATGATAATGTTAGGCATACCTTTATCCTGAGAAGTAGAATAATCCAGACTATCAGGGAATTTTTTGATAAAGAAGGCTTTATAGAAGTTGAGACACCAATGATGCAATCGATTCCAGGGGGTGCTACAGCCAGGCCATTTAAAACTTATCACCAATCATTGGGCATAGATCTTTATTTGAGAGTAGCCCCGGAACTTTATCTGAAGAGACTTGTGGTAGGAGGTTTGGAGAAGATATATGAATTAAATAGAAATTTTCGAAATGAGGGGATTTCAACTAACCATAATCCGGAATTTACCATGCTCGAATTTTATGTTGCCTATGCAACATATGAAGATCTGATGGATTTAACTGAAGAACTTCTCTTATATCTCCTTAAGAAGCTCTTTGGTCAATTAACTATTAAATACCAGGGCAATCTTATAGATTTTAAAACCCCATGGCCGAGGATCTCTCTCACTGATTCACTGAAAGATATCGGTGGTATAGGAGAGAATGTACTTTTTGATAATAAGGCATTAAGAGATTTTGCCAAATCCAAGGGGATTGAGTTAGAGGATAATGAAGAAAGTGGAAGGGTATTAGCGAAGCTTTTTGACCATATCGTTGAGCCAAAATTAATCCAACCCACCTTTATAATCGACCACCCAATACAGGTCAGCCCCCTTTCTAGGAGAAAGGATGATAATTCTGAGATTGCAGAGAGATTTGAATTGTATATAGGTGGAAAAGAGATTGCAAATGCCTTCTCGGAGTTAAATGACCCGGATGATCAGCGAGATCGATTTCTTAAACAAGCTCGTTTAAGGGATGCAGGCGATGAAGAGGCCCTTTTTATGGATGAGGATTATATCAAGGCATTGGAATATGGACTGCCTCCTACAGCAGGAGAGGGAGTTGGAATAGATAGACTGGTTATGGTCCTAACAGATTCCCCTTCTATTAGGGATGTTATTCTTTTCCCTCAAATGAGGAAAAAATAGGTGAGTTTGTTGAGTTTATTGGGTTTTTGTGTTTATCCACTTTTTACTTTAGCTCACTTTAGGCACTTTTAACTTTAGACACTTAAAAGCTATGTCTTTTGAAACATTCTTTTCTCTAAGATACTTAAAGGCAAAGAGAAAGCAAGGGTTTATCTCTATTATAACTGGTATTTCCATTTTGGGAATAATGATAGGGGTCATGGCCCTGATTGTAGTGCTGGCAGTCATGAATGGTTTCAGGGAAGATTTACTGAAAAAGATACTCGGTGTAAACTCCCACTTGCTTATCTTGAGTTATAAGGGGGGTATCAAAGATACAGAAGCTGTTATGGGGAAAGCTTTGAAGGTAGATGGTGTTCTTTCAGCAACATCATTTATTTATAGCCAGGTAATGATTAAACGAGCTGGCAGTATCTCAGGGGCTATTCTAAGGGGTCTGGACCCTGCCACAGCAGGTAAGGTAATCAACATTGACTCGATGATAAAAGGAGGCTCCCTTAATGTTTTAAAGAGATCTGAGGCCGATCCCC
>JAUWZV010000023.1 GCA_030615105.1 Desulfobacteraceae bacterium | reverse complement strand
CATTACATTTGGCAGTGGGGAGTAAGTTTCCTGTGCAACAGCAACATCTACATATTTTATTGCACTTGCAAGCTCTATTCTTTCCTCAAATGAAAGTATTGGCTTTTCCTTTTTCTCCATGACTGCCTCATCGGTAAGGATTCCTACAATTAACTTCCCATCATTCCCAGCTATTGCCTTGGCGTTTTTCATCATTAACAAATGTCCCTTATGCACAATATCTAAAACATAATACGAATAGACCAGTTTCATCTTTCTCTCCTTTCGTAAGTTTTTGTTTTTTGGCAGCATACAAATAAGTGTTGATATTTGTTAGATACTGATTTTTTTATATATTTTGTCGAAAAACATCGTCTTTCAAATTTCATAAATAGGTATTGCTCGTGGCAAAGACAGCGTTATCTTCACTCTGGATCCGTTTAAACCAAGTGCAATATGAACTGTGAGGAAATAAGCAGTGGATACGCGTAGAGAGATCCTCCTGGCTTTGCAACAAAGACGTTACCACCTTGAAGCCGATATCGACCGGGCGTTTTCACAGGACAAGAACATGCTCGGCGCTGCCATCTCTGATTTGATTTGATTCGCAACTTATCTAGCAGCAATGAATTATGTTTCTTTTGATTCTCGCTTCTTTGCATCCTTGTTCTCCGAAACAGCCACCTTCTTGTTCACCAACCGTTGCTCGAAAACCTGGCAAACGTTCACCATGGTCCAGTAGAGCACGCAACCAGAGGAAAAGCGGTAGAACAGGATCACCATGGCGAGGGGCATGATGTATGTCATTGCTTTGCGCATGGCGTCTTGGCCTGGCTTAGGGTCACCAGATGAGCCCATCGACCGGCCGACCATCACCTGGACACCGGCCATCACAAACGGAAGAAGGTTGAAATAGCTGCCAAAAAACGGTAGCGAAAATCCCAACGGGAAGAGGCGGTCTGGTTGTGAGAGGTCTTTTATCCAAAGAAAGTCGACGCCATGCAAGTCAAACCACTGGCTTATCACTTGATATAGTCCAATAAAGATGGGCAGCTGAATCAGAATCCACAAAAATCCTTTGAAGGCGCCTAACGGATTGAAGCCGTGCTCGCGATAGAGCTTGAAAATTTCCTCGTTTCGCCGGTTGGGGCTCTTGCGACGCCACTGCCTTGGCCAGGCAGAGCAGGGCCCCCAATACCACGATAGCGCAATAACGTTCATTCATCACCTGCCAAAAACCTTTCTCCAAACTCAACTGCACAAGGACGACTGCCTGTGGCCGCTCTCCTGCTTCTCGATGCCATTTGGAATCGTGCCTTGCAGTCCTGGATTTTTCCTGTCAGCTGGCATTTTGTTCAGCAACACTGAGGATATGGCGGGCGCCAACTTCTGCTGAGCGGCCAAAGGCATAAACATATTGCGATCTCAAATTCGCAATCCGTTCCTTGTACAGGGCCTGTTCTGTGATCAATTGGTCGATTGTCCCGACAGCCTTTTCCAGTTCATTGGGTGAAAGGATTCGTCCAATTTGGCTGCGAACGCTGACTTCCATGGGTTCGATCCCCAGTTGCTCGTATCGGTCATTGTTCACTTTGCATGGCAAGTCTACGAAAAGCACTGGCCGTTCGGTTCCGAAGGCGTATTCGTGCGCGATCCCCGACCAATCGGTGATCAGAACATCCGCTCGCAGCAAGGCGTCGTATTGGGCGATGGATTGTTCTATTGTCACCTTCGGGTGATCGGCGAATTTCTTCGCCAACGACTCAACCAGCTCGGGGGCACGTTTCTTGGTTTCGGGATGGGGTCGCACAATCACCCCATAATCGGCCTCCAACAGATTCTCGATAAGAGGCTTGGCGCAAGACTCCAAAATGTTATGGGGAGCCCAAGACGGCGCAATCAGGATGAGGGGTTTGCTCGTGGAGCGGCTGCCCTTTGCAGCCAGACGTTCGTACGCGCTGTAAATTTGTTCCAACCGGTGGTATCCTGCTTCGACAAGCGTTTTGGGAGAAAGTTTATTCTGTTCTTCATGTTTTCGGATTTCCTTCACGTGGTGCGGACCGACGCAGAGAATGGAATCGTAATGGTCGAAGGCACCGTAGCGATAAATCATGTGCGTGCTCACAATGGCATGAAAAACATACACATAATGCACATCGTTAGTGGAACGTTTGATATGGAATTGATTGAGGTCCGGCATGGTCATCACCATCGCCCTGCAATTGACAATACCCATGAAGAATGACAGCAACCTATTCATATAAAAAGGGCTGATTCCCTGCCTTCGGGTGTCCAGGATTGGATCCTTGGGATCAGATGTGACATAGCATATGCTCTGCCCGTGCTCTTCCAGTAAGCTTTCGATGAGTCCATCGAAATTGGCATAATACCCTTCGTGCTCGGCGTAAAAGACGATTTTTTTTTCTTGCGCCGGCGTTTTCAAAAAGCGATAAATATCTGCCATTTCGCGGCAAAGAAGTTTCATTGCTGTGGCTTCTTTTCCTTAGAAAAAATGGATGGCTGCAAGAATCGCGAAGCGGGTTTGAAACAGCACTCCAAATCGGGCGGCGAACTCGCTCGCCCCGATCGTTTTCCAGCACGTCTGAGGCTTGTTCTGCCAAAGCCGGGAGCAAGGTTGGCTTGAAGCTGCAGGTGCAAATCCGGACTTACAGTAAAGACACCAAGCTTGAATACTATCTTATGCTGCAAGTATGTAAACGATTTCTGCAAAGGTGAGATTCTCCAACCGGTGATAAAAAGTATAGTTTTGAAAAATCCTCTTGACTGTGTCAGTGATCAACTTATAAAAATAGCACCGCCAGAACGAAAGCGTCCGAATATCGCGGTATACGGCCATGCCTAAAGAAACCAAAATGTGTCAGCATCGTCATCGTAGTTTTTCCTCTCACTCCTCTGCAAAACCGCATACAACCCATGGACTTTCTGACACGCGTAGACCAACTGATAGCCTATCGATCATTCGCACCCGGTTGCCATCAAATTGTATATTGAAAGCGTTTGCAAAGCCAGATTCCCTGTGCAACAAGCATTTCCATGGCATCAAGGTTAGTCAGGGCAGAACCTTTGAAAAGGGCCATTTCCATGAATAGCTAATCTTGAGCAAGCTTGGATGTATTAGACAGCAGACAGTCCCCTAGGGAGCTAGATCACCTTTACCCACCTCCTCATGGGGCTACAGTAATCCAGTCTCAATAAGCTTATCATAGACACCTGCATCCCGTGCCGCCTCAAAATCCTTTGCCCCGGGTTCAAAGATGCTTCGATAAATCTTGCCGTCCTTGCTGAAAACACACCCTGAAGGGTCTCTGAACGACCCTGAATTAACTATCATCTGAGTCGTGCCCTCCGCTATTTTTCCGGCCAAAAACTCGACCAAAAAATGATCGCAAACGACGCCGAAACGAGTCAATAGATACATAAGCGGCTGCAAAGGCCGCAAGTAACGCTTGAACCATCATACTTACAGTTCCTGGATCCAAATATGCATAGGCTGGTTTTGCGGAAACCATCATTATACAAAAAATTGCGAGTGACATAATGAGTTTTGAATTAGTTTTCATAAATTCCTCCACCTAATCATATTTAGTTCATTAATTCTCAAATTAATAACAACAATGTTCATTCTTTAAAAAAGTTCGTGTATCGCGTATTTAAGCTCAGTCGCTTTGCCTCTGACTCGAAACCCGGCAAACACCGTTAGTTTTTTACCTCCGTCAAATGTCTCAGGACTTCTTGCTCAACTTATACTCTTTATGATAAATTACTTCAGAGGCAACGCCTTCTTTTGACACAGCAAAGATACGCACCTCGGAATTAGCAATATTCTTAACCAACGACAAGGAGAAAAGATATTTGGATCCTGCCCTTTCAATGCAGCATTGTGGTATGCCTTGACCACATCTGACCGATCTTACATTGCATTGCTCGAAATACTCGAACTGGTAATCCATGTTTTTCATGATACTTCATCTTCCTTTGATTTAATATTCAAGCAAGATCCAGTTTGCTAAATCACGCCAATTCTCTAAAGAACTCCAATGCACCAATCTAGAAAGCTATGAAACAACCCAAGAGAAGTCTCTAAGTGTTATGGTCTATAGCCTTATGGAAAAATCCTCCCTCTCCAATGTCAGGTTGGGGTTGTAATATGGATCTCCCTTGGCCAATACTTCACTCCATTTTTCCTGAAAATAGTTTTCCTCTTCGAACTTTCTCTGCATTTCACGGTTGTCTTCGTCTCCTTCACTCATAGACTCATAGTGGTAAAGTTGAGCATAAGGAGTATATACTATCAGATATCCTCTGTTCCGGATGCGCAGACAAAGGTCCGCATCACTATAAACGTTTGGAAGATCTCTCTCATTGAATCCTCCAATCTCTTCGAATACTGATTTACGAATCATCATGCAGGCAGCAGTTACGGCACTATAGTTCCTTACCACATCAATCATATTAAAATACCCATGGTCTCCATTCATAAAGAAGCGGTGCGAATGGCCTGCCGCTACATTACGCCTTAGTGCGTCGGTGATTCCCAGGATCACCCCAGCGTGCTGTATCCTATTGTTGGGATAGAGAAGTTTACATCCCACTGCCCCCACCTCTTTTCGCTGAGCATGTTCTATCAATGCCTCCAGCCAGATCCCATCAGTCACTTCTGTATCACTATGTAGGAAGAGCAGCATATCTCCCATAGCATGCTTAGCTCCCAAATTGGTCATCCCAGGCGGGGGAATGTGATTAGGATACGTAATCACTCTATAGTTGAGACCTCTACTATCATACTTCGTCTGTCTTGTGATGCCGTTGTCATCTAAGATGATGATTTCGTAGTGTCGATATGCCGTCTTACTATCAATGCTCTTTAGGCACCTTTCAAGCAAACCTTCATTATCTCTGTTGGTGATAATTATGCTCACCAACGGGTGATGCCGAATTTCCCATTTCACCCGATAGGTATCTCTAACCAAGCCTTTTCTTACGCTTGCCTTCCATGCCCTTCTATTAACAGCTTCTCTTAAAGCTTTAAGGGACTTCTCGATATGGCCTTCCTTTGCCAGGTTGGACTCTGCCGTGGAACCCGGGACCATCCTCCAGTGATAAAGGATCTTTGTGATATGGAAAATTCGATCTGTTTTCTCAGTTAAACGTAAAACAAGGTCGTAGTCCTGACTTCCCTCAAATCCCTTTCGGAATCCCCCGATACTGTACAAAAGCGATCGACGATAGACTCCAAGATGACAGGTATACATGAATGAAAGAAAAAGGTCTGGAGACCAATCGGGCTTGAAAAATGGGTCCCTTCGACTTCCATTGAGAGAAATCTTGTCTTCGTCGCTGTACATCATATCTGCATCGGGATGCTGTTGAAGTAATTTGACAATCTCATAGAGAGCATCTACAGAAAGCTCATCATCATGATCTAAAAGGGCTACATATTCGCCAGTCGCCATATGCAGTGCCTCATTAGATGCCTCAGAAATTCCTTGATTTTCTTCCAGCAACTTGATCTTCATCCGTGGATCAGAATTGTCCAACTCTCTTAGAAACTCCTGAATTTCTTCTTTGCATGAGGCATCGTCTACGGCACAAAGCTCCCAGTGAGGGTAAATCTGCTTCTGAACAGAAGCAACGGCCAATCGGAGCCATTTCACGTTAACATCAAAAATCGGCATAATAATACTTATCACTGGCTTATATGCAAAAGACTCAACATCTTTTTTTGCCTGCTTTTGCATATCTGGGGTAAGGTCATTTTTTTTAATCCATAGATCATACGGTGTATATCTTTCTTTCCGTTGCAAATATGTCACTAATTTTTCATAAAGAGACCTTCCTCTCAATTTACACCAAATATAAATATCTCTTATTCGTTGCCTACTATACATACTCTTAGCTTTTCCAACAAACCTTATAAAATAGGCAGAGAGTTAATCAGCCTTAAATCATCGCTCCGCTAATTGCCATCGATTAACGACAAATCCCAAGGTTATCTTTTCCTATAGCTTAGGAAATTTCCTCCCATCACAAGAACCAAACCTAGACCCGCCATACCTAATGATAGGTTCCAGTACAGAGGACGGTACCAGAAGTGTACGGTGTACAGACCGGGTTCTCTCACACGCACCCCACGAAAGGCTCCATCCACTCGTAAGACAGGAACTTCCTGACCGTTCACTTCAGCATGCCAACCTTCCAAATAGCTGTCCGTAACAGTGAGAATACCGGATGTATCCGCTCGATACTTTATCCAGACGTCATTAGGCGCCAGATGAAAGGAAAGCAACCGACCTGTTGGTTTCCCAGATGGCCAGGTTGATTCCATTCCCGGACCCTGATCAAGCCATACCTGCCAAGTCAAGTTGGGGGTATCTTTGAGACGGTTGAGAGCGTCCTGCCAGGAGGAGACCACACCTGCTACAGGGGCGAGAAAAACCCTGGGATTGGCCTGGCGGTTCTCCCAGATACACACACCAGTTTCATCATCATAAACCAATGGAAGCCTCTTTGTTCTATCCACAACTCGGAAAAAAAAGCCCCAATCAGAATGGTCTAGGAACTTCCATGCGGCAATCATGCTACCCGGCTGCTTTGGTTGGAATTCAAGGCGCAAACGTAGTTGCTGATCCTTGAAGCCTTTGATAGGGGCAAAATCGAACTTTTGGAAACTATTGTCGCGTAAACTGGTACCTGGTACACTATCACGACCTAAAAGCGTTCCATCAGGGCTAAACACGCTGAGAGTTACTATGCCCGGATTTGTTCTTATATGGGTGCTTAAGTAAACTTCGATATCCGTCAGAGAGTCAGTTGGACATAAGAAGGTCGCCTCTAAAGGTTGATCCAGGGGCAAAGGAGCACGTAATCCTTCTTTACCGTAAAGCACAAGAGGTGGGAATTGGGGCCTCTTTGTTCTATCCACAACTCGGAAAAAAAAGCCCCAATCAGGATGATCTAGGAACTTCCATGCTGCAATCATGCTACCCGGCTGCTTTGGTTGGAATTCAAGGCGCAAACGTAGTTGCTTATCCTTGAAGCTTTTGATAGGGGCAAAATCGAACTTTTGGAAACTATTGTCGCGTAAACTGGTACCCGGTACACTATCACGACCTAAAAGCGTTCCATCAGGGCCCAACACACTGAGAGTTACTATGCCCGGATTTTTTCTTCTATAGGTGCTTAAGTACACCTCGATCTCTGTGAAAGAATCAGTGGGACATAAGAAAGTTGCCTCTAAGGGCTGATATAGTGGCAAAGGCGCCCTCGATCCTTTTCTCTCATAAATCACAGGATCTGGGCCCGTTTTCATAGTAACTAAGTATTTGACTCCAACTAACTCAAAATAACGTTTGTTTTCAAAAAACTCGCCGAGTGCTGTGAACTCAGGCTTACGGGCTGCAGAATGATTGCCAGCAAACCAAATTGGAAAAACACCGCGATCAAGATACGTTTGTATGAATTCAGCACTGCCAACAGGCGACAGTGCTTCTAGGTTATCAAGGCTTGTCAGACCAAAGGGAGCAGCAAAATTGGGTTGAGGGATACTATCCAAAGAATACGAGCGATAGAGATTGTTGTTTTGAAGTTTCAATAAGGTGCCAAGATATGGTGCAGGTGTTAAAGGATTATATCGCAACGGGAGACCGTAGGAGGCAAAAAAAGCAGCGCAAAGTGACAGAAGAGCGATAAGCACTAATTCTAAGCCTATGAGTAATGGGCTTACCTGTATTTTTCTCACAAAACCAAATGCCAGAGCCAGCAGCAAATATGTCACAAGGCAACAACTGGATAGAAGCCCATAGGTGTATAGGGAATAACCATTGCAGGCGTAAGCCACTCCCTGAAAAAGAATACCGCAGGCTGCTAGAGAATAAAGAAGACCATTTTCATCGGGACGACGATATTTTAACCACCAAAGGCCCAGAGGGCCGAGAACGGCCCACGCCACCCCTAGACCACCGAAAACCGACAAGGTTCTGAATGGTCCACTCAGCAAATCACCTTGTTTTAAGGCAGGCCAGATAGGAAGAATGCCCATGATGAGAGTAGCCGAGACTAGTAAAAACCAGGACAGAACCCATGGCATCCACCTGCGTGCCTCTAATTTGGACAAGGCAAAAATCCCATAAACAGCCAAACCAGCAAGTGCAATGGCGGGTAAAAAACCCCCATATTTAGAAAACCATATACGTTCAAAAAGGGGTAGCCTACCGAGTAAGTCTATCCCTGGCACCCCCCATATCTTTGCGATCATTACTGTGGCAGTAACCCACAGAAAGCCAGGCCCCCATCGTGGCTTCTTTAGCAATAAAGAGAGGGAAACAAGTGCCAAGAATAACCCCATTACTGGAAACCAACCCGGAGAAAGGTTCCACTCCCAGCCTGTTATCGGTCCGTATGGCATAAAATGCAGCCTGCCGTATATATAAGGGAAAAAATAGGTAGCCAGGGTCTTGAAGCCTAAATGAAGTTGGCCAAAGGAAGAACCAGCAGGATGCTGAGAGTAATTAGTGAAGGCATAGCTGGCAAAGTTGATCCAGATCGGAGCGGCTGTCAAGAGGCCAGCCAAGCTTCCTGGCACAATGGCTATGAATGCCCGCCAAGCCGATCGTGGTCGTGTCGCCAAACGTATTAGAGCATAAACCAGGACGACAAACAGACTCATGAAAGTAGCCTCTGGATGTCCGCCAGCAATGCTACAATAGACACTAAATGCCAATACCCAATGACGTGCGGGCCAAGTTGGTTCTCGGATAGCACGTTCGACCCCATACAAAAGTAACGGCCACCATGCTACAACGGCAGGAATTTCCCGTACCGCTAAAAAGAATTGAAAATAGCCGTTACTGAAGATTAATGCACTTCCAACTAAAGAAGGGCCTTTCTCCACGCCCAAAAGCCGTAGATAGGCATATAAGAAAACCGCTGCCAGCAGCCAATTTAACAGGTAGACCATGTCCCACCAAGCAGGCGGCAGGATGAGGTGTAACCAATTGGGAGGATATAACACCGCTGACCAATAATTGGATAGAAGGGGCTGTCCTAATCCCTGGTAGGGGTTCCAAAAAGGGACGGTGCCCTTTCGAAGGCTCCACGCAGTATAGGCATCAAGTGCATAGCCAGCGCACAAAGCTGCGTAGGGGTCATGTGATGTTGTCCAATCTGATCTTGGACCGGTGTAGCCGTATGGAACTTCGGGCATAACACCAGGGGCTGAAGTAATGGGAATTAGAGTACGTTTGGCAAAGAAGACGGGACTATTCACGCTAATTAGCATCAATGTTATTAAAACAAAAGGCCACCAGCGATTGAAGAATCTGTATATCGAATTAGGTCTTTGCATAGATGAACATGCGTGAGAAGTCTCAAGAGATAGGCTACCCTATCTTCTCCATCAATGATTTGAGGGACTTTTCGGGCAATGGTTACGTCACGTCTTTTCCCATTTGAGATATAAGTATAGGTAGGGAAGCATACATCATGATGCAGAGGAGGCTAAGCTATAGCCATTTAATAAAGAGTTAGAATGGAAATACAACCGGTGTGCTAAACAGAGAATATATTATTCCTTACTGGCAATACAAATTAATGATGCCCCAAAAGGCAGATTTATGATCCTTAACAATATTGACTCAACGTATAAGATCATCTCAAAGATCAGATTAAGAACATTTGGAATTTTCTTCAAATCAGACTCTTGCATCGCCTTCTTGTTAAAGACCCTATTGAACAGAATGACTGTATATATTGATGGCATTAGAAAACAATTAAAGTAAGAGAGCTTTTGAATCTTAAATCTACTCGATTCAATAAGCCTCCTTAGCTCTAACTTAACGTATCTTCTTTTGTGATTGGATACCTCGTCTTCTCCCGACCACAAGAATTGATAAGCCGGAACTGTCACGGTAATTTCTCCCCCTTCTTTACATACTCTATGTACCTCCAGAAGAGCTGCTTTCTCTTCGCTTAGATGTTCCAAGACATCCAGCATTAATAGACAATCGGCAGAATTACTTCTTAGGGGCAATGTATAGACACTTCCGCAAATTAGGTTTTTGCAATTCCGCCCTTTAGCGTAATTCAATGCCTCTTTAGAGACATCTACGCCTATCATTACATCAAAGCCTTTGATCTTTCTTATAGTTATTCCCGTTCCACAGCCAATATCTAACAGAACCTTCCCCTTTGAAGTTTTTGCTGGTTTTTCTACTTTATCAAAGACAATCCTTCTTCGTCCTTTGAACCACCAGTAATCCTCTTCAAATTCAGACGTTTTTTCGTAGGCCTCAGGTTTCATATTTCGTCTTTCTTCCTGCTTTCCCTCACATCAAAAACCGCCACCATCTCCCGCCCACCCTTAGTCTTAAATTTGGCCTTCAACTCTTCTCTATACCCATTAAAAAGCTGTAATAGGCTTTTTTCATTAAACCTTTTCATAATATCCCCTGTCCCTGGATTTGCTGACCTTTTAGCAATAAAGGAGACAATGGGATTCTTTGAATCTGAGAGATTGCGAATAGGCTCTGAGACAATAACCCTTTCGGTTGCTGAAGCAAAAAGCTTGTCTAATATTATTTTCTGACGTGGTATAAATTGGTATAAACTTGACAGCATAATTACATATTCAGCCAAGGGTAAGGGATCATTGTTAATATCAAAGGTCCTTGCTTTACATTCATTTTTTACCGCATTGCTGACAAAGCAAGGATTTATATCCAATCCCAAGTAGTCTACATTCTTGAACTTTAAGTAACGGTGATAGAGATAACAATCTCCGCAACAAACATCGACCACAGATGCCCCTTCAGGTATATATCTTACTATAGCCTCATATCTTGCCTTAAAATTGCTTCCATAAATGAGTCGCATAAAAAACCGATAAATCAGTGGATAGGAGTAAATAATGCTTCTCTTCCCCCTTGTGGTTGCCATTATTCTTTTAAACTTGCACAGCGCAACAAAGTAATCGTAACTATCTTTAAAAATCTTAACGCTGGATTTTTTGTCAGGACTTCTCAAGAAGAGGCACGGGATTTCTTTGATCTTTAACCCCTCATAGTATGAGAGGGCCATAACTTCTGTATCCCAAAACCACCCTTTATTCTTTGTCTTTTCAATGAGAGGTAATATTTTCTGCCGATTAAAAAACTTATAGCCTGTTTCGGTATCCTCCAATGGAACACCCAAGAAGAATCTCATTAGTCTTCGGTAACCAAGGCTTAAAATATGCCTTAAAAAACCTATTGGTTCTAAAGTTACTTTATAGATCCTATGACCTGTGACCACATCATATCCGTCATTGATAGCAAGGATCATCGATGGGATATATCTTGCATGAACCTCCAAGTCTATGTCCAAAAAACCGACTATCCTGCCTTTAGCTATTTTTATACCATCTGAAACCGTTCCGCCCCTTCCGACATTTTGTTCATGGAGGACATAACGCATATTGGACTTATTTTCTGCTATTTTTACTATCAAATCTCTTGTTTTATCACTGCTGCAATCATCTACAAGGACAAGTTCATAGGAATAGAGGGTCTGATTCATAACCCTTTCTATCTCTTTGACATTCTCTTCCAGTACCTCTTCCTCATTGTAGCAAGCAATAACTATAGTAACATCGTAATCCATCACATTCCCTCATCTTTTATAACGCCCTAAAATTTTCCTAACGGCAACAACCACATCTTCAACATCGTTATCGGTCAGCTTAGCGGATAACGGCAGAGAAATTGTTCTATCGGATACAAATTCGGCATTTGGAAAATCACCCCTCTTATAGCCAAATGTCTTGGCATAAAAAGGATGTAGGTGTAAGGCGGTATAATGGACACCCGTCCCGATATTCTCGTTATAAAGAGCATTTAGGATTCCATCTCTATTAGTTGTTAACCTGTCAATATCAACTAAAAGTGTATACAAATGAAAAGCATGCCTTGTGTTATTTTCAACTTCTGAGGGGATAAAGCATGGTAAATCCCTAAAGGCATTATTATATCTTATCCAAATATCGGACCTTCTCTCTGCATATTTTTCTATCCTTTTTAGCTGATGAATACCGATACTAGCCTGCAAATCCATCATATTATATTTAAATCCAGCGCATATAACCGAGTAATGTTTGTATCCCTCATCAGAGTATCTTTTCCAGGCATCCTTGCTTAATCCATGAAGACCATAAACCTTAATTCTATCTGCATATCCCTCATTATTTGTTGTCACCATACCTCCTTCACCAGTCATAATATTCTTTGTTACGTAAAAGCTGAAAGAGGTCATATCACCTAACCTTCCAATCTTTTTCCCCTTGTATTCTGTTTCTATTGCATGCGCAGCATCATTGATAACAATCAGCTTGTGCCTTTTAGCAATATCCAGTATAGCATCCATATTGCAGGCTCTCCCAGCAAAATGAACAGGAATAATCGCCTTCGTTCGCTTGGTAATTTTCCTCTCAATTTCTACTGAATCAATATTCATACTATCTCTTTCGATATCTGCAAATATCGGAATAGCACCTGTATGCACAATAACATTCCCTGTAGAGGCAAAGGTCATAGGTGTGGTAATTACTTCATCACCGGCTTTTATGCCAGCAGCTATTAAAGAGAGGTGAAGTCCAGCGGTGCAAGAACTCAATGCCAAGGCATACTTAGAGCCAATATATCTTTTAAACATCTCTTCAAAGCGAGCGACTTTTGGGCCAGTTCCTAGCCAGCCAGATTTCATTGTACCAACAACTTCGTTAACCTCATCCTCTTCTACTAAAGGACTGCCAAATACTAAAAATGTATCTCTTGCCGGCGCCACTATTTACTCCCTCGGCTGTATATTATTCCAGATTTCTTCTTAGCAAAATTCCTATACTATAAATTTAAGAAAACCTTCTTCTGGCTGCTCTATGAAGGTCTCTCTCTATGATATGTTTAGAAGAGGAATTACGTTAGGCCCTAATTGAGTTCTAAGACCTGTACAATGAGACGTGGATCATCGAAAGACATGGTTATAAAACCCCAGTTCAGGCCCGATTCGACCAGGACAACTCCTTGAAAATAGCTACATGATAAGGCATCCGGGGTGTCTAAAAAAATTGTCAGGACTTGGCAAGACCAACCGTCAGATTTACTTCCCAACCTGCTCACTACCAAGAACAGCCCACTTATTAAACCTCCCCTGCTGTAGATACCCACGGGCTCACGCCCATGGCACTCAAAAGGCACTAACTTAATTTAAGGCATTCACCCCCGGGCTCACGCCCGGGGTCCTCTGCAAATTTTGATAGATAAGATTAAGTGAAAGCGAATGCATGGCCCTGCCATCCTTTTTCAAATATGGTTATTAACAATAACTAAAACTCTATGCATTTTTTTTCCCAATTTTACAATATGCTTGAAAGGTCAAAGCTCCCTCCACTGCTTGATGATTCTGAAACCTCTTTCCTCTAAATCCACAGTTATTTGAATCATGCCATATGGTGAAAGATTCACCAGGTTTTGCCTCGGGTGAGTCAATATAGAAATAATACTCCTTATTTTTTGAATTCCTCAGGGGAGGAAATTCTACCTTCAACCATTCATTATCTCTTATAGCCGATGCTGGGATTCTCTTTTGATCTATCTTCTTTTTCGATCCCGATCCCTCTTTCAAGTAAAAGTATGCATCATACTTATTCTCTCTGTGATGGGTAGCCATATATATCTCGATTCTACAGAGATTTTGAAAACTACATACAAATGTCTGCCCTGAGCTTCTTGAACCCATAATCTCCTCTGTTACCTCATTATGATTTGTCTGAGAAATATCGCAAATTTCCATCTCATCGATAAGGTCTTCAAATAACTCCAAGATATTAAATCGTGTTGTTAATTTGTCTTGGATAACGGCTAAATCCTTTCCTGGAAAACTAGCCTTTAACGGTTCTCTAAAGAGGGGAAATATCTCTTTATCACTTCGTTTTCGTAACCTTTGTATTTTTTCCCTTTTTTTCATAATATTATCAATATTATTCATCAAATCTTCGAGTGCTATCAGGCGACTTGCTCCTGTTCGAGGTAAGCAGTCTTGATTAGAGTAAGGCATATGTTTTTTTGACAAAAAATGAATAGGTTTATTTGTTATTAGGTTCTGCATTTTCTTAAATACCACAGAAAAATGTCTTAATTTAATGTCTTTGTTGAAAATTTTCTGCCTCAGCGTATCCCCTGTTATCTTCTCGTTAACATCTTGCTCATATTCGAAATGATAATGCACTCTATTTAAGAAAGAGCCTTGAAGGGCTCTTTTTACTATTAATAATAATGCAACTGGCAGGATCTTATTCAAATGAACCTGTTCATAGTTTTTAATGATCGTATACAAACTATTCCTTTCATATAGAACCAATTTTTTTTCATCACCTATCCCACGTGAAGTGCCTTGATGTTTATGATATGCTATTGCCTTAGATGCAAATTTCACCTTATACCCCAATATCCATAATCTCCAACCCAAGTCGACATCCTCAAAATAGGCAAAATAGTCCTCATCAAAGCCCCCAACTTCTAAAAACACTGACTTATCAATGAGCATTGAACCCCCGCAAGAGAAGAGCAAATAATCATCTTTGTTAAAATCATCTGTATGGTAGTCTCTACCGAAATATTTTTGGTCTCCATGTCCATAGAAGTTCATGGTCCCTGTAACAAAATCGATTGTTCGCCCATTCCAATTTAATATTTTTGCTCCAGTACATACAACTTCATTACTTTTGGATTGTAGGATAGGTTTTAATAGTTCCAATAGCCAATTCTCATCTACTTTCATATCATTATTTAAGAACGCGATATATTGCCCTGAAGCTTGTCTTGCACCGATATTATTTCCTTTCGCAAATCCGTAATTCCTATCATTTTTGATAATCTTGGCATCTTTATAATTAGATTCCACAAAATCGACAGACCCGTCAGAGGATGCATTGTCTACAAGGATTATCTCCAGGTTCTCTTTGGGATAATTCAGACTCAATAGAGACTCCAGGCAATCTTTAAGAAACCTCTTACCATTAAAGTTCAAAACAATCACCGAAACCAAAGGTAAACTTGCCTGTGTAAGATAAACTTGAGTGGAAGCCATATGCTTATTCACCTAAAAATCTTTTTAAAAGTTCCTAATTTCGAGTACACCCTGTAAGGTAATGACTCTCTTATTTCTCTAATTGATTGCTGTAAATCTCTATTAGATTCCTGTAAGTTCTTGATATGCCTATCCATTTCTTTATTTGATTCCTGTAAGTTTTTAATATGCCCGTCTTTTTCCTTATTTAATTGCTGGAAATTTTTAATATGCCTGTCTTTTTCTTTATTTATTTTCTCCAGATTAGAGATATGGGTTTCTTTACTTTCAAAGAATTGAAATATGAAAAAATTTTTTCGAAATTCCCTGTCTACTGTCTTCTTAGGGGCTTGAAAAAATTGGTGCAGTGGTTGAATCAAATTCTCCCAAGTAAACTCATGTGAGATCCTCTTCAAATTGTCCTTGTAAGTCTCAACTATTTTTGTATTGTCAATTATTTCTAAGATCGCCTTAGTAAGCTGGTCACGATTTTGAAAATCTACAAGCTTTCCCAGATTATATCTTTCAATAATCTCGCTCATTGAATCTCCAACAGTGGCAATAATGGGTATCCCGGCCCATATATAATCAAGAATTCTCGTTCTAAATGAGAACCTTGATTCTATGTAGTTCATATGCGTACTTATTCCGACATCTGCTTCTAAAAGATAATTCTGCCTGTCCTCATAGGGAACCCAGTCATTAAAAAAGATAAATTGATCATAAAGCCCTAACTTTTTACTCAGATTGATAGCCCGAGCTGTCATGGTCATCTCGGGTATACTTGGATTAGGATGCTTTGTCCCCATGAAAAATAGTTTAACATCCTCCCTTTGCCTGACAATATCATATATCGATTCTATAAGGATTATTGGATCCAACCATTCCCAAATCCCCCCGCCCCATAGAATCACTTTATCATCTTTTTTAATGGACTTATGTACACCCTTCAAAACACTTCTGGTATGTCTGGGAGGAGATGAAGAAATACCAAAAGGGACTACGTCTATGAGTTTTCGCATGGTCTTGTCTTCATCATAGATCAAGGGATTTGTTCTCCCTATAGCCATAAGCATCCCAATCCAAAAATCTCTTTGTTTTTCACTGGCACAAACAAAAAAATCCCCCTCGTTCAATTGTTCAATTATAGTTATGTAATCCATACCATGGAAATTTAACCTCTCATTCAAAGCTTTACCAGAATGAATTTCTATATTCTCCAACATATAGGGATCATAAAGATCAACAACGATGGGTTTTGGAACGGCCGTTAAATGGGGGAAGAGATGAAGGGTAGAACCCTGTACGACTATAGCATCAGCATCTTTTACCAGGCCTCTGAGGATTTCATATTCTGGTTGGTCATAGGTTACAATACGGAAATCTTCTGAATGGAGGCCCGTCTCATTTGGTATGGCCAGAACAACTTTATGGTGATGGCAAAGTGCCTTAGAAAACTCCCAACAGCGCACTGCCGGTCCAGCCATATTTGTATCTACAACATCATTGCTTATAATAAGCACCTTTTTTTGATAATTGTTTTTAAGAAATTCTTTTGTCCTGGCTCTCTTCATATTAGTCATTCAAATAATTTGCAGGAAGGAACTGCCAAATCTCAGGGCATATTCCGACGAGGAGCTATCTTATGATAAAAAATCCGTCGGAAAAACTCTGCGGTTCGCCATACTTTATGTTGCTTGATGAAATCCAGTTCAGATTCAATATTATTAATATGTGCATCTTTCTTTATAATCAACTCGTTTTTGTGTTTCAAAACAGATTCAATATTATTAATATGTGCATCTTTCTTTATAATCAACTCGTTTTTGTATTTCAAAAGATAATCAAAGGCCTGCTTCCCAACAGCTATATAATTAAGATTAATGACAATCTTTTGTATTTTATTTTCGGGCACATTGAACCAAATCTTTGGATCATTATTAGTAAATATCAAATTATTACCTTCCTGACGTATGGTATTGCTTTGATAATCTTCTACTTCATATGAAGAATTCCCCTCACCAACAATTAAGATCCTATTAATGTGCAATATAGAATAATCATTTACCGGGTCGAATCGAAGCATCTTTATGTCACTATATTGATGCAAATCAAATTCAACCTTTCTCTCGCTGCCAGTTATTACCTGTGGCAGGCTCTGGCTTTCATTAAAACCAAGCCCTGTATCAATATAAAGCTGAGCAGTATAATATTGAGTATTATCAATAATTCTATCTATCCATATGTTTATGTTTTTTATAAACAAATCACGATGTCTATTAAAAATTTTAACAAACATCTCAACTTTTTGTTCTTTTTTTTTGGATTTGATCATAGAACCAGCAAGTACTCTATAATAAAATAAGACCTTAGGTATTCTATAAACTAAAACCTCCATTTCTATTAATGAGAGCCAAAAATCATAGTCTTCCCATCCAAAAAGCATTTCAGGATCATAGCCGCCAACTTTTTCCCAATCTTCTTTTCTGAAAAAAGCTGAGCAAAATATGATATTATCAATCAACATTTCCTCAAGAGAATATTCAGGTAATTCCCACTTTTCATCAACTGCCCCAAATGATTCCGCCTTACAGTAAACTATCCCAATCCCGGGGTTTGCCTCCAATATCTTAACAGCCTCTTCTAAATATTCTTTTCCGATTTTGTCATCTGCATCCAAAGGGAAAATATATTCACCTTTTGCTTGCTTGATGCCATTATTTCTGGCCGAGGCTAAACCTTGATTATCGGTGTGAATAACTCTCGTTTTTGGCTTCTTGTAATTATTCAATAAATCATTTGTAAGCCTATCCGTAGAACCGTCATTTACGATGATTATCTCAAAATCTTGGTACGTTTGATCCAAAACCGACTCGACAGCTTCCTCAATATATTGCCCCTGATTATAACAAGGGATTATTACGCTTACTTTTGGGTTCTTATTATCCATGTTCTGATTTGCTTTTTTCTGAAAAGTGTGTTTCTCTAAGCCATTCTACTTGTTTGAATACCATTCAAGATCACTTTCTATCATCTCTTTAATCAGTTCTTCAAATGTAATCGAAGGTAACCAGCCCATTTTTTTACGTGCTTTTGAAGCATCCCCTTGAAGGATATTAACATCAGACAGACGATAAAGCTTATTGTCTATAACAATATAATCCTGATAATCCAAATCCAGATAGTTGAATGCTGTCTCAAGAAATTTTCTCACTGAATGTGACTCTCCTGTAGCAATTACATAATCCTCAGGCTCATCCTGCTGAATCATTAGCCACATTGCCTTTACATAATCTTTCGCATGTCCCCAGTCTCTCATTGCATCCAGATTTCCAAGACGAACTTCCTTATCTATTCCCAATTTTATTTTAGCTCCTGTAGATGATATTTTTCTGGTCACAAACTCCATCCCTCTCCTGGGTGATTCATGGTTGAATAGAATTCCTGAAAGCGCAAACAGGCCATATGCTTCTCTATAATTCCTTGTTGTCGAGGACGCTTCGCTCCGGGGGGAATGCGGCAGTTGAGCAGTAAACTCCTGCTTTCCCCTACGCTCCGCTGCGGGGAGAACCAGGAGTTCGAGACAGATGCCCTTCGGGCACTGCTCAACTGCCTCTTTCATACCTTTTTCTCTTTCTTCATCTTTTAAAAGATTCGCTTGCTCGCTATCACACCTTGTCGCATTTCTGACGATTTCACTATATAATACTATGGTACACGATAAATAATCACTCCCTCATTTTCAAATACATTTTCAAATCTGGGATCATCTTCCAGATCACGGACAAAATATGTCGGATAGACACCTAAATTGATAATCTCCGGATCTACTTCTGCAATCAGATGTTTTTTGATAACTATGGCTCCAACACCAAATTTGTGTAGCATTCGAATACGATCATCATTATCCGACTTCCAGAAATCACGCAAGAGATAACCCAAGTACCATTCATGCTGTACGGGAAATAAACGGTAATTTCCTTCAGGATACATAAATATCAGCCGGGGAGAGGGGGGATTCTGCTCCAGATACTGAATTGCGTCTCTAATTTCGGGTGTCACGCATCTTAACTGATATGTTTTGGACAGGACATACCCGCTTTGCATGATGGCCAGGGCGGCAACCAGAGCAATAATCAATTTCGGCCTGGGAAGACGCACAGCCTTTTCAGTAACCGGAAGGAGCACAAACGGCAAACCAGGTAGAAAAAAACGGGCATCCGGGGCAGTTCGAAGAAAATAGGCAATCATAATCATGTATGAAAGACCAACGAACCAAAGCCACCAACCAGAATCTACCGGTTCAAATGAGCGCTTCATTCCTAATCTTGAACAAACCATCGACACACCGCCGGCCAGAATGATAATCCACAAAATCAACCCCCCATAAACCAGATAATTTTCGGGAATTCTGAGATCGCCCGGATGGTTTGCAATAATCTCCACCTCATAAGGAGTTACAGGTTTCAAGCCCTGAGATGAACCTGACTCTTCCGGTTGAGTTAGTTTCTCTGTCCTGGACATATCCACCTCAGCTCGATCGCGATCCTTTGAAGAAAATACATTTTTAGCAGACTGGACAACTTCTTCAAGTTTCTCTTCGGGATAAAAGTTAGCATCAGCATGGGTCTTAACAGCATGTCCCATTCCCCAGACAGAACATAAAATGACCAGGCCGGAACAGGTTAATATCAAGGCAGATCGAGCCCACCCAGAGGCTTTGAATTCCCAGATCATCATTAAAACAAAAAAGGCTGGAAGGAATAGCATAGCCGTTTCTTTGAACCCGATAGCTAAGCACATAAACAAGCTGCCTGCCAGCCAGCGTCGCTTACGCAGCAGATAAAATGCCGTTAATACCTGGGCGATCATAGGAACGTCTTGATAAAATGTCACAGAAAATATCAGACACACCGGCAGAGAAACCAGCGCAAGAATGTAGATAATGGCCGATCGAGTCTCAATGCCATGGCGCGATTTGGCAAAGAGATATGCGACTATAAGGAGTTGAGCCAAAAAAATCGATTGATAAAGCTGGACAGCGCCAAAAGACCCACCTGTGATACGGTAGACAATAGCTCCCAAATAGTGCCATAGAAAAGTATGTGGATAGCGCCTGATTTCTGTACCGCTCCATCCGGTTGGAATCTCAGCGTAAAAATTCGGCTTGGAGAGAAAGGAGGCCTGTTTGGTGAGCATAAAAAAGTGGGTTACCTCATCCCCCACCATAGCCTGTGGAGTGAGTAACCCTACCGCTAAGACAGAGATGACCGCAACTAATATGACAATGGTAACGGCAACCTGCGAACCCCTGAATCGGCGTAACAAACTGCGGCTTGCTGATAAATGTTCGGTGCCATCCAGGATCATTGGTTTCTGCGGTATGACTGGTTGTGGTTGAAGCTTGCTACTCCCGGGTTTTGCTTTATTAAGTTGCCGGGTAAGTTCGGCGATACGTTCTTCCAGAATAGCAAAACGCTGTGCAATCTTGGTTTGTTTTCTATGAAAACCGGAGAGGGCAATTGAAAAATGAAATGCTATTAATAGAAGAAAGGTGAAAACAATACCTACCATTGCTGTAACGTATTCAACTCCCAAGACCAAACTAAATAAACCAAGCACTCGTGGAAAAAAGGCAGTCAATAGGATAATTAACCCTGTTGTAATCCACAGCAAGGCATAGCGTTCCTGCAAGTGAAATCTTCGGACAGATTCCACTGTAACCACAAGGACCACAAAACTCAAAACACCCATTAAGATACGTATTCTTGTCAGAAAACTGGAGGCAACTAGTGCGTGGAGAATCTGAGGTTCAATAGCAAAAGCTATCATTAGCAAGCCGATCAAAATGCCAAAAGAAGCTCCTAATATCCTGATGCGTCGATCCCACAGGGCTATGAAAATCAACACGCAAATCAATATACCAAGGAAAGCTATAACAATGCGTGGAATGGTGACTCCAGCCCATCGTGAGATAAAATTCAGGATAAAACCAACTAAATCGGTCAAATTCATATGATATCCTTCACGTTAGCCTTTTCAAATCGAGGATCAATCGGTCGTATACGATTTACCAACAGGGCCAACCCTACTTTGACTGCGTAATAAAAGGTTCCCCAAATCTGGATTGATGATCTGCCGGTTGTGCGTGGTCTAAACATTATCGACTCTTCCCGGAAATTGTAACCATATCTCCTCAGCAAAGCAATCGCTTCTGGTTCCGGATACTCAGTTGGGTAATCATGGGCAAAGTAATACATTAGTTTACGGTTCATTATCCAAAACCCGGAAGCAGGATCTGTAACCCTACTTCTACAAATAATTGATAGAAAAATAGCCAAAAGCTTGATTCCTATCCATCTTAAAGGAGTACTTGCGTAAGAACGTTCACCAATAAAGCGTGACCCAATAATTAAATCAGCTTCCCCATTTTTTATCGCATAGATAAGTTTGGGGATCTCTGACGGGGGATGCTGACCATCGCCATCAATTCTAACTACAAACTGGTATCCCCGTTCATAAGCGTACTTAAGGCCAACTTGTACCGCGCCTCCAACACCTAAATTGAAAGGCAAATCAAGCACAATAGCGTCTTTTTTACGTGCTAAGGCTGCGGTGTCATCGACTGATCCGTCATTAATTACAATCACATCAATTAACGGCACATGTTCATTTAACTCATCCATCAAAGAACTGATGGCTGCCTCTTCATTATAAGCAGGTATAATGACTGCAATCGGTAACATCGTTTGGTAGAGCTCAGATTTTAAATTTTTATTTTTTTCCATAATCTGCTATCTTGCCCAAGTATTGTATTTTATGATACACCACAAAGCCCATACACCATCGCGCCAGCCGATCTTTTTCCCGCTTGCATATGTGCGACCGCTGTAAGATATCCCAATTTCATATATCCGACATTTGATTTTTGCAACTTTTGCTGTAATTTCAGGCTCAAAACCAAAACGGTTTTCTTTTAATACAAGATTGTCAATAACTTGTTTCCTGAATACCTTATAGCAAGTTTCCATATCTGTGAGATTGAGATTAGTAAATATATTCGACAGCAGTGTCAGCATCTTGTTGCCGAGCATGTGCCAAAAATAAAGTACCCTATGCGCCTCAGAACCGACAAATCGTGAACCGTATACAACATCGGCCTTCCCTTCCAGAATCGGTTTCAGCAATTTCGGATACTCATTAGGATTATACTCGAGATCAGCATCCTGGATCAGTACAATATCACCGGTGGCCTTTTTAAATCCCGAACGCAGCGCCGCCCCTTTGCCCTGATTGATCTCATGGAAAACAGTCAGAACATCATTGCCTGATATAGTTTCAATAAACTGCCGTGTCCCGTCAGTTGACGCATCATCAATTAAAATAATCTCCTTCTCAAAGGGTAGCTCAACCGCCTGCACCCTGGCCAGCAGCGCTTCAATAGTTTCAATCTCGTTGTAGACCGGAATAACTATTGAGAGCTTCATATTGCCTTTTTCATTCGACCCCATATCTCACCCAGCCATTCATAAATAACCCGTTTTGAAATTTCCAGGTTACAGCAGCTTGGCAACAGATTATCTATTGCTGCATGTGGTCTGTCTTTTAATATAAAATCTGTTGGGGCCGGCAAAGGCCGCATACCGAAATTTTGAAACAACCGAATCGCCCTGGGCATGTGGGCGGCGGAAGACACAAGTACAAAGGGTTCTTTGCCCAACAATGGCTGCAGCAGTTTTGCCTCCTCAAATGTATCCCTCGGCCTGTCTTCCACTATGATCTCTTGCCGATCGATACCGATCTGCTGGGCAACACAGCTTACTATAACAGCATTGGCCACGGGATCCAGATTAATACCGCCACTGATAACTAACCTGGTGCCTGGTAACTGCCTGTGAATACGGATGCCCTCGACCAACCTGTACAGGGAAGTACTGCTAACCTTGGCCGATTCCGGTAAACCCGGATCGGAGACATGCGCATTGCCAAGCACAACGACATATCGAATTTGCTGCCTGACATCCACCTTCAGCCGGTCAATGGAAAACGGCGCATATTGGCGTTCCAGACGATACAATGATTGCTTTGTAAAAACACCATACCCAAAGAACAAAATGACCACGATACAAGAGGTAACGCAAATCATTGCAGCCCGCCGTTTTCTGAAAACAAGCAACCCCAGTCCTGCTATCAGCAACAGCATGCTTACCGGGAGCGGGGCAATGAACGGAACAATGAAACGGGCAAGACTAATCATCTCTCCTAGAACCAGGCAGCCGGCGCCAAATTTCGGGGATGACAGTAACGAAAAAGAGTGGAAAAACCTGCACTGACAGTCTATTCCATGATGTATTCACTTGCCATGTGATATCCGCTGTGTGGAAGAGGACAACAGTTAGAAAGGCAGCAAGCATAAACGCCGGAAGTAGTAATGCAAGCCGGTTACGGGTCCGGGGAGAAAAGAGCAAATATACCCAGGCGATACCCATTCCCCAGCCTACAATACTCCATTGCCGGATATCGATCCACATCCGTCTGATTGCCTCAACAGCAGCAGGCAGGCGGTCTGCCGCCCACCGCAGTGTCTCTGCCGATAGGTGCAGCCCAGTAGTGGTATGCGAACCGAGATCGTGGACAACCCGGGTCCAGTAAATCCAGGGAGCATAACAGACAAGAAAAACGCCGAAAAAAAACGTCACTGACACAACCCTTTTGCCCGATACAGCAGCAAACCAGCAGCCAAGCAGCAGAGCAAACAAAACACCTTCATTCTTGGTGTAAGCGGCCGCGGCAGCAAAAATCCCAGCCATTACAATATCACGCATGTTCCCTCTCTCCTGCCACCTGAAGAGGCATGCCAAAGCACAAAGCATCATCAGCCAGAGCGGCGCCTCAGCATAACTCCACGATGCCAGCAAAGGCACCATTGGCACAGAAAGAAAAAAAGCGGCTGTCAGCATCCCGGCCATCTCACTCTGTGTTTTTCGTCGTATAATCAAAGCACCCCAGCCTCTGCTCCACTGCTCCTCCCATCCACCTGTACACCATCCGGAAAATGCCCAAACAGACGGCCACAGTAATGGATAGTCAGGGTGGCCGAAATGCGTCACATCTATTAGAGGGCCCTTACCAAGAGCCAAGACTTTTGCCTTGGCGCCCCAAATTGCCCAGGCATCCCAATCATCCGGCACAACTACAACTGACATTAAAAAACTCCAAAAAAGATTTAAGACTAAAATCAAGACGATCAAAAACAAAAAACTCTTTTCAAGTTAAGGTTATGAAAACTACTGCACAATAATTGAAAGCCACTTTTCCCAAAAATGCCGATTGTGGTGTTATCTCTCCTCTTAATGTATGAAAGAACAGCATATCCCCATCCTACAAATCCTGCACAGGAAACAATACAGAAACCTGTATTCGCGGATTTGAGAAATATTATGGAGAGTAATGCCAATACCATTAATAAAAGAAGAGAAAGACCGATTGACTCAGGCCAACTCAGGACTGCAGTTTGAAGAGATCGTCGCACGAATATTGCCACCCCGGTTACAAAAAAGACCGATAACAAAAGCCCCCTAAAGGATGGCGTATTTTGAAACCTATAGATTAAACCGCGAGTACTTTTCGGTCCTTCATACTGCACTTCATTATCCTTAACAACAATTTTAAAATCACTTTTTCTGGAAGGGATTCGCGGAATCAATAAATAAGATACATATGACATGATATTCTGGTCTCCCGATGCCTCATAGCGGACCTCAAGAGGCCAGTTCTGATTAATTTTTTCAATCGTCTTTAAAATTTCGGCAGGTAACCCTGCTC
>JAUWZV010000125.1 GCA_030615105.1 Desulfobacteraceae bacterium | reverse complement strand
TGAATTGTGGCTAACTCCAATGATATCACCTGATTTGCCAGATTTTGATAATACTGATCTTACACATAGATTACTCCGTGGAGGTCTACCATCTTTTTTCGTCCCAACTAATCTGCCGGAGCAGGATTTTCAGGAGTGGATGGATGCTTACTGGGCCAAGGATATCCAAGAGCTCTTTCGGCTCGAACGCCGATACTCCTTTCAACGTTTTGCAGAACTGTTATTCGTTCAGAGCGGAGGAATTTTTGAGGCAACACGCTTTTCTCGTCCTTGCGAGGCCAGCAGAACGACCATTAATAACTACTTAAGCGTACTTGAAGCCACTTTTGTAGTGCATGTTGTACGGCCTTTTAGTACTCATCGCCCTACCGAAATCGTTTCAGCTCCTAAGGTTTATGGTTTTGATACCGGCTTCGTCTGTTACCATCGCGGATGGTTAGACCTTAGAGCTGAGGATATGGGTCTGTTATGGGAACACTATATTCTTAATGAGTTACACGGCCGTTTACAGTTCAGAGATATATTCTACTGGCGAGATAAGCGCGGTCACGAAGTAGATTTTGTTCTTGCACATCGCGGGAAACCGCATATGGCTATTGAATGCAAGTGGTCTGCTGATGATTTTGATAAAAGGAATATTCAGTCATTTCGCCGTCAATATTCTGAAGGTGGCAACTTTGTAGTGGCCCAAGACATTAATCGGCCATTCAGACGCTCTTATGACAACATTATTGTTGATTTTGTAGACCTGGAGACCCTTATCGATATTGTTTGGAAAATAAAAAGAGGTGTCTAAGATTTTCTGGTTTGATTACAGACTGACTGATAATCATAAGTTCCTGGAGAAAATACTTAATAATTGTCTGACCCTATTCTTTTTTAAAGGATTAAGAAAATGAATATTATGCAAGGTCTTTATAAACGAGCAACTTCATATAACGGCCATCCTTTGTGGGATCGCCCAAATGCATATGGCACTTTGCAAACACGCAAGTGGTTAGATTAAATTGCTGCCAACATTAGTTTAGGTGCAAAGATTGACGAAGAGCTTGACAAGGGAGCAGTTATTTCTAAAATTGAAGATATGAGGAATGAGGAAATAACGGAAAAAACAATAAAAACCCTTATGGCTCAGCTATACTTACATTTTAAAGGAGATAGAATAAACGGTCCAGCCCCTCTGAAGAAGTACAGTTATCCTTTCTTTAAGCCTATATCTAATAACTGCCTTTTCAAAATCCTCCTTTGTGGTAATTGAGAGATCATTTATTCCCCTGATAAGATCACCTGGTTTCAGACCAATACTGTCAGCCTGAGAGCCTTTTTTTATATCCACAATAACCAGACCCTCTTTTTCCTTTAACCTATATTTAATGGCCAGAGATCGATTTAATTCTTCGACCCTGAAACCCAGCCGCTCAAATGCCAGAGTAAGTGCAAGATCAGGTGGGAATATAGCAGGCTTTATGTCTATCTTTTTCCTTTTTCCTTTCCTGAAAAAAACCAAATTAATCATCTCATTGGCGGTATATTGAGATAATTGGTTGTAATAATCGCCACTGGATTTAATCTTATTTTTGTTGATCTCTGTAATGACATCCCCCCTCTTTAGGCCCCTATTTTTTGCAGGGGAGCCAGCCATGATCTCTGTAATCAGGGCGCCGTAGTCCACAGGTAAATGGAAGTAGTTGACTAAATTTTCATCTATATCCTGAACCATGATACCCAGCCAGGCTGTATGAACCCTGCCATAATTTATAAGGTCGTTCACAATTCCCTTTGCCCTGTCTATGGGTATGGCAAAACCTATTCCCTCAGCCCCGGAATAGATTGCTGTATTGATACCTATCAGCTCACCATTAATATTTAGAAGAGGGCCACCACTGTTTCCAGGGTTGATAGAGGCATCTATCTGGATAAAATTATGATAAACACCAGTTTCTGTCCTTACAGACCTATTCAGTGCGCTTATCACCCCGGTTGTTACGGTGTGAGAGAGACCGAATGGATTGCCTATAGCAATTACTGTCTCCCCTATCATAAGGTCATCTGATCCACCCATGGTAATCGCCGGTATAGCAGAGTCTGTTTCAATTTTTAGGACAGCCAGATCGGATTCCGGATCTGTACCCACTACCCTGGCCTCAAATTCCTTCTGGTTGGCTAAGGTAACAGCTATCTTAGATGCCCTTACAATAACATGGTGATTGGTCAGGATGTATTTGTGGGTGCTATCAATAATGACACCAGAGCCAAGGCTTTTCTGAACATATTGTCTTGTGCGGGGCTCAAAAAAATCCCTGAAAAATCTGTTAAATAAATCATCATTTTCCCAGGGGAAAAATGGGTTAACACCTCTCTCCACAAACTTGCTGGTGCTAATGTTGACTACAGCAGGGCTTACATTCCTGACAGCCCTTACAATAGCATTCTCCCTGGGAAAAATTTGATCCCCCCAGCCTGGAGATGAAAAAAACAGAGAAGAAAGTAAAAGAAGGAAAACCAGCCTAAAAATAGATCTTAAGTGCATAAAGCTATAAGTGCCCGCCCGCCTCGTCCCGCAGAGCGGGACGGGTAGGCCTAAAGTTGACATAACTCCTAAATCCCTGAACTTAGCCGCCTGCGGCGGAACCTTTTTGACAGGATTAACACGATTAACAAGATTTTCTTTATATCCTGAACATCCCGTCTATCCTGTCTAAAAAATGGGATTTCCTAACTATAAATTTACAATCCTAAATTCCTCAATTCCTAAATCCCTCAATCCCACACCCCACATCCCTTGAACCCCTCCTTTGCAACCTCTAAAATTAGAATTTTTTCGTAAAAAAGTTGAAATGACATAATCATCGTTAAACGGTTACGGTTACGATGCCCGTTTCGTCTATCGGTTAAGTTGTTGGTGTTTTTTGACGTAACCTTTAGACGCCTTACGATACGGGCTTCGTTACCGATGAACGTTACCTGTTATTTATAGTCTTATGAGTTCTTAATTTAAACTTTTAGTCTAAACACGAAAGAGTTAAAATTGGAATTGCTGGTAACACTTATCTAAATACTACCTTTCCATTCTCTACCTCAACCTTAACAGTATCTCCATCTGGTACATCACCACTCAATATCTTTAATGCCAGCTCATCCTCAATGTGATGTTGAATGGCCCTTTTTAGGGGTCTTGCACCATAGACAGGATCAAATCCAATATCAGCCAAAAATTCCTTTGCGCCATCTTTCAATTCAAGGGTTATTTTATGATCCTGAAGCCTTTTTCTCAACTTGTCAATTTGTATATCAACGATTCTTTTTATCTCTTCCTTACCAAGTGAGTTAAAGATTATTGTCTCATCTATCCTGTTTAAGAATTCTGGCTTAAATGTTGCCCTCAACATCTCCATGATACCATTGGCCATTTTTTGTGTATCCCTATCGGCAAATTCTTTGATTATCTGGCTTCCAATATTGGATGTCATGATCAGGACAGTGTTTTTGAAATCAACGGTCCTTCCCTTGCCATCAGTCATCCTGCCATCATCTAAGATCTGAAGCAAGATATTAAAGACATCCGGGTGGGCCTTCTCTATTTCGTCAAAAAGAATTACCGAATATGGATGGGTTCTGACCGACTCAGTTAGATATCCCCCTTCATCATAACCAACGTAGCCTGGTGGTGCTCCTATCATTCTGGCTACTGAGTGTTTCTCCATGTATTCGGACATATCTATCCTGATCATATATTGTTCATCATCAAATAGGAATTCGGCCAGGGCCTTTGCAAGCTCGGTTTTGCCTACACCAGTGGGACCCAGGAAAATAAACGAACCTATAGGTCGATTTGGTTCCTGAAGTCCTGAACGTGCCCTCCGAACTGCATTGGCTACAGCGATTATGGCATCTCTTTGTCCTATCACCCTTTTCCCAATTCTCTCTTCCATCTTTAGCAGCTTCTCCCGTTCACCCTCCATCATCCTCTCTATTGGTATACCTGTCCATTTGGAGACTACCTGGGCAATGTCGTCGCTGTCTACTTCCTCTTTGAGCATCTTTTTGTTGGACTGAAGCTCGGTGAGCTGGCTGTTTTCCTCGGATAGGCTTTTTTCCAACTGTAGTATTGTACTATATCTCAGTTCTGCTGCCTTTGCCAGATCTCCCTGCCTCTCGGCAACCTGGGCCTCTGACTTAGCTGAGTCTATCCGTTCTTTTATGTCCCTTATCCGTGCGATAATGTCTTTTTCCTTTCTCCAATGGCTGGTCATCTCATCTGTCTGTCCTTTTAGGCTATCTAATTCCTCATCTATCTTCTTTAAACGTTGTTTTGAGGGATTATCTGATTCTTTCTTGAGTGCCTCCCTCTCTATCTCAAGCTGGGTCATCTTTCTTCTCAGGTCATCGATCTCAGATGGAAGACTGTCTATCTCTATCCTCAGCCTGCTGGTTGCTTCATCAACCAGGTCTATTGCCTTGTCAGGGAGAAAACGATCAGTAATATATCTGTTGGAAAGTACAGCAGCAGAGACAAGTGCAGAGTCTTTAATTCTGACACCGTGGTGGATCTCGTATTTCTCTTTAAGACCCCGCAATATGGAGATGGTGTCTTCTACGTTGGGTTCAGCCACAACAATGGGCTGGAAACGTCTCTCCAGGGCAGCATCCTTTTCTATATATTTTCTGTATTCCTTGATTGTTGTTGCCCCTACACACCTGAGCTCACCCCGGGCCAGAGCAGGTTTGAGCATGTTAGATGCATCCACTGCTCCCTCAGCCGCTCCGGCGCCTACCAGGGTGTGAAGCTCGTCTATGAAGAGAATAATGGAGCCCTCTGCATCTGACACTTCCTTGAGAAAGGCCTTAAGCCTGTCCTCAAATTCCCCCCTATATTTTGCACCTGCAATTAATGCACCCATATCAAGGGCCACTACCCTTTTTTCTTTCAGGGTTTCAGGAATATCTCCTTGAACGATTCTCTGGGCCAAGCCCTCTGCAATGGCAGTTTTGCCCACCCCGGGCTCACCTATTAAAACCGGGTTATTCTTTGTCCTCCTGGAAAGAACCTGGATTACACGTCTTATTTCATCATCTCTACCTATTACCGGGTCAAGTTTATCGTTTTCAGCCATATCAGTAAGATCTTGGCTAAATCGCTCTATAGCATTGTATTTATCCTCTGGATTTGCATCCACGACCCGCTGGGAACCCCTTATATCTATCAAGGCCTTCAGTATTGTTTCTCTGGCTAATCCAGTTGAGGCTAAAATTTTGGCTGCCTTTCCTTCCCTATCTTCGATTATTGCCAACAAGATGTGCTCTACACTCACATATTCATCCTTCATCTGGGCAGCCTCTTTTAAGGACTGATCAAATACCTCTTTTGATCGAGGGGATATATAGGCACTTCCATATCCAGCCCCGCTAACTGAAGGTAATTGATCCAGGGCCTTCTTCAGGTCATGAAGGATAGCACCCTCCTTGACACCTATCTTTCCAAGAAGGGGTGGAATTACACCCTCTCTCTGATCAAGAAGGGCATAGAGCAAATGCTCAGGCTCTATCTGTTGATGGCCTTTCTTAGAGGCTATTTCTTGAGAATTCTGTATAACCTCCTGGGCCTTAAGTGTAAATTTATCAAACCGCATTATTATATTTCCTCCTTACGTAATGAGATATTTGAAAAATGCCCACTCTGTCATTGCGAACGAATGTGAAGCAATCTCTAACTTATTGAAAATATAGAAGATTGCCACGTCACTTCGCTCTTCGCAATGACTTGAAAGATAATTTTTCAAAGGTCTCGTAATATTCTTTTTGTCTCTAAAGTTAAGAATTGGTCGGATGATTGTCAATGATACTTTAATCTCTTCCATGCAACCGGCACCGTTATAAAAACAAATAACCCAAACAAAATCTGAATTTCAAGTCTCCAACTGGAGAAAATATCACTATGTTCAAATATATATGTTACATATAGATTCACAGCAATATCTGACAGCATAATAAACACAGCTAATGCCATTCCAGCATATGGGAAATAGAAAAGTAAGATGATGGCAAGCGGGTCGAAAAAAGTTAAAGATGTCCAATAAACATTGAATGGAAGAGGTGAAGAGTTGTAAGGCATGAATCCGCCTTGCCAAATATCGATAATATGACTTACCGTACCCGCCAAGAAGCCTAACATATAGATATAGAAAAATATCTTTATCCCTTTTGGTCGCTCATGCCATTTAGATTTGCGGGTACTGAGGCGTTCCTGCCATATTCGCAATAACTTTGGATGTTTCTTCACGGGTCATAATGCCGAGTTGACTGGCGGGTTCTCCCGTATAACGAGCGCGAAGCGCTTGGTTATCCGGGAGAACCCGCCAGTCAACTCCGCATTAGCCTCAATCAATAAAAGCGTTATCGTGAATACAATCAAACTTCTACCTGACCTGCCCGATTTAGATAGGCTAATTGACACTGCTATTGAAACCGGCGGTGAGACGAATCGCTTTGATTTCAAGGAGGTTATTGACTTACGAACTGACGAATACAAAATACGTCTTATTCGTGCCATTGGAGCTTTTGGAAATACCGACGAAGGTGGATTTGTTTTGATTGGATTAGCAGATGATGGGACGATTACTGGTCTTACCAATGAAATTTTCTCACTATTCGACCAAACCCCCGTTCAGCTTATAGTTAACCAATATCTATCTCCAGCACCGATAATTCAAGTAAGAAAACACGAACGAGAGGGAAAGCAACTCGTTATTATTGAGGTACAACCGTTTACGGAATATCCCTCCATTGTGCGACAGTCTGCGAAATATGGAAGTGAGAGATTGGTTGCTGGATCAATTTTATTCAGAAATGCCGCTGCAGAATCAGCTGTTTTAACAGCTGAAGCTGATATGCGTAAGTTATGCGATGTAATTGTCAAGCGCCGGGCTTCAGCATTTGTAGAACTTTTCCAGAGAGGCACTTTAGGTCGGATTATCACTCAAAAATCGGATATGTTTGAAGAATTGCAAACGTTCAGAAAAAAGGCTGACCATGAGTGGCCGAGTTCTGAGGGTAATCCTCCTTATTTGGAAGTAGGCTTTTCATCAGCTCAAGATATGAATTTGACTTCAGAACAGTTACAAAGTTTAATTCCTGACGCGTGCATTAAGACTCGACATGGTTTTCCGTTTTTTGATGTAACGGGGCATGACGTTTACCAACAGACTAGTCCCAAAATAAGCGTAATTAAAAAATCCGGTTACCTTCCACTGGTTAGGATACCAATAAAAGTTTGGTCTAACAAAATTCGTTTCAACAAATTGAAACAGGACAAACTTCTCCTTTTGATTCTTCGGTTGCAGATTAATAA
>JAUWZV010000050.1 GCA_030615105.1 Desulfobacteraceae bacterium | reverse complement strand
CCAGTCCGCTAAAGAACCCTTCCAGATTCGGCAGATTGGGTATGGTGCTTTTCTTGGCTTTTTGAAAAAGTTTAAGCAGGCTCAGGATGTCTTTCGGGGTATTGTTGTATGGTGTGGCTGTTACCAGCATAACCCTTTTGCTGCGGCAGATTTCAGCCAGCTTCTCATAGGAAATTGTTGTTTCAGTCCGAAAGCGGTGGGCTTCATCAATGATTATATTTGTGTATTTTTCGGTTCCTCTTTCCAAAAGGTCGTCGAGTTTGCCAATAGATTCAAAATCTGCCGGAACTCGAAAGTCTGAAAATACATTAGTCCATGAGCCAGGATTGGATTTCTCCAGAAGCATTGGCGGGGCGATGACAAGTGTTCTGCCGTCCAGTTGACCTGCCAGCATTGCAGAAATGTATGTTTTACCAAGGCCCACAACATCGGAGATAAAAACGCCGCCGTATTCCATAAGAATTTTCTTAGCGTTTAAAACCGCCTGCTCCTGATATTCAAGCTTTTTGAACTCCTGCGGAAGATACTTGACAAACACTTCATCTGTCTGGCTGAGTTCATCCTTGAAATATTCGTATAGAAATTTCAGGTATAACTGGTATGGTGAAACATTTTGGCTCAACCAGGTTTTATCTTGAATGGTCTGAATATACTTTTCACTGACATCTACGGCATTATTCCATAATTCCTCAAATTTATTTTTAGCAAAGTCATAGTCTGCGCGATTTTTTAATTCGACATTAAATTCAAGATTATCCACTAAACCTGATTGGGTAAAGTTACTGGAACCTGTAATGACCCGGCCGATATCTCGGTCGCCTTCGACGAAAGTCATAATGTAAAGTTTGGCGTGTATATTTTGTGATGGATAAGCTCTGATTTCCAGTTTCTTACTGTGAATCCATTTGATAAACCTTACAACACCTTCTTCAACTTCCCGTTTATCTTCCGAATCCTCCATCTCCTTTTCGACAAGTCCTGAATATTCCTGCTTTGTTTCTGCATGAGAAAATTGCATAGATTGTTGAGGATTTTCTTTTGCTTTTGTTAACAGATCATAGGTCAGTTTGCTTGTACTTATGCCAATCAGGATTCTAATTTTTTCTGTATTTTCTAATGATTTATAAATGGCATAAAAACCGCTTGTATAAAAATACCCTGCAAGGCAGTCAAAGAATTTTGTGTCTTTTATTAATACTTGAAATCTCGCTTTAAGGTTTTGTTGTTCTTCGTTGGTAATAAAAGTTAAGTCGGTGTTTGTCATATTTGGATTGCCTTTTTCTTAATGCGTTTTCATTACAACGATAACCGTCCAGCCTTCACCACCCAGACAGTGTGCTCATCATCCTGGATTGAATAAACAATACGATATCGCCCTTGCCGCAGTCGATACCTTGCTTGTCCGGTTAATTTTTCGCAGCCTGGGGGACGGGGGTCTTTATAGAGCATCTTGATGCGCTTAAGGATTCTTTCTATATCCTCCTTTGTTATTCTTTCAAAATCCTTCCAGACTGACTTTTTAAAAAATATTTTATATGCGGCCATCTTTTTTGAGCCTCTTGACCATTTCTTCATAGCTGATCAGAGGTTCGTTGGCCCTTTCATCAAACGCTGCGAGATCCTCTGCATCCTCGGAAAGGGTTTCTCTGACGGCCTCGTTTACAAGATCAGAAACCGAACGGGAGGTTTCAACAGCCTTTAACCGCAAGGCCTTGTGTAGAGCAGGGTCAAAATATATCGTGGCACGCTTCGCTTCTGTTGCCATAGTATTATCTCCAAATGTAGTTAAAACATTATAACGTTTAAACGTTAATATGTCAATATTTAAGCTTAAACATATTTTTATGTCTTCTCTGTTCTTCCTTAAGGGGTGCCGATCAGGGAGGTCTTTTCCTCTTTTTCTTTTTCCTCGTAATCACCCTCAATCAGGATGTATATGGATTTCAGCAGGAGGTTCCAGATAAAGGGGTTGGGATCAATAGGGCTAAAGGGGTTATTCAAATCTACTGCAGCACTTAAAGTTTGCCTGGCCTCCTCTTCTTCCCCTGTTTTTAGCAGGATATAGGCCACTTCCTCAAGACGCCTTTTCCAAAGAAGCCTTTTCTCCTCCGGGAAGAGTTCCTCCAGGGCATCCCTGTATATGCTATTAAGCCTGGCTTCTTTCTGATCAGGTGTGAGTACGATTCTGCTTTCCTGGGCCTCCTTAATGCTCGAAACATATTCTTGCAATTCTTGAGCGTTTATGAACCAGGTTAAAAAAGGGGTGATCTTGTGTAGCTTGCCTGAGTCCTTTAAAAGATGTGGCCTATCTTTTACCTCATCCTCTTTTATGTATTGATAAATGATAGGGGCAGGTTCATCCCAGGTTATGTCCTTAAATTCCTTTTCAGCATCATGATATCCTCGGGGAAGGGGCTTAGAAATCCTTTGGTGGAGAAAAGAGGCCTCTTTAAGAAGATGAATACAGTAAGCTCCAGGGGTGTCAACAATCGGAAAATCTACTGAAGAAAGAGAGCTTTTTACAAATTCCTTAAAGCCTTTTTTACTGAATTCTTTCAGGTTAAACTGTTGTATTCCTTCCATGTCATTTACTATACTGAAAACTACTAATAGCCCTCTTAAAGGTTGAGGTTTTCCGAGCACTATTATCCTGCTTCCTGTTGAATCAATTGCGCCAAGATATCCCATAGGACCTTCGGGTTTCGGAGGCCTCAGGATAGGCTCATCTTTTGAGGACTTTTCTTCCCATTTGACACCCTTCTGCCTTAACTTGTAAAGGGATCGCTTTATTGATTTGATGACCGATTTTTCTTCTTCTTTTGCCATCATCCCAATAAGGAGTTGGGCGGTTTCGGGACTCGGAATCTTTGCCAGGGCCTCTATAACGTGAATTGTGAGACAAGGCTCCTGTTTTAGATACTCAGAGGTGTTTTTAAGAATCTCATGAGGAGGGACGTTCTGGCTTTGGGCAGTCTCAATCTCACGCACGATTTGATCTACCTTTTCTCCCTTACTTGAATCTACCTTATGTTCTTTTTGCTTTTTGCCCATCCTTTTTTACCCTTTTAGGTGTTGGAAGTATATGGTAGAGGTAATTATGTGTAAAGGGGAAAAATGAAAAGCTGTTAGGTAGGAAGCTGACAACTAACAATGGACATTACCAAAATGAACAAGGATCATAAAAAAGTCCTTAGAAGCTGGAAGATGTATGACTGGGCCAATTCTGCATTTGCCACAACCATTATGGCAGCAGTGCTGCCTGAATTTTACAGTTCCGTTGCAGGTTCCACCCTGGATAAAACCACAGCAACCAGTTATTGGGGATATTCAAATACAATAGCTATGCTGCTTATTGCGATTGCAGCACCTATTTTAGGTGCAATCGGGGATCACTCCGGTGCTAAGAAGAGGTTTCTCGGTGGATTTGCTTTTTTTGGCATTTTAGCTACCGCGCTTTTAATCGGCATAGGTTCTGGTATGTGGTTTTATGCATCGCTTTTGTATATTTTTGGAAGAGTAGGTTTTGGGGGTGCCAATATTTTTTACGATAGCCTGTTGCCCCATGTAGCAAGGTCAGAGGAAATTGATAGAGTTTCTGCGGAAGGGTATGCTTATGGATATTTAGGCGGTGGAATACTTTTGGCTCTCAATCTGCTTATGATACTAAAGCCGGCATTTTTTGGTATCCCGAGTGCCGAATGGGGCTCAAGGATATCTTTTCTTACGGTTGCTATATGGTGGGCAGGTTTTTCCATACCCCTTTTCAGAAATGTCTCTGAACCCCCGGCAATCATTTCAAGAGATGAAAGCCCAAATCCTTTCCTGGCTGGATATCAGAGGCTGAGAAAAACATTCAGGGATGTTAGAAAATTTAAAGAGTTAATAAAGTTTCTCCTGGCGTTCTGGCTTTATAATGATGGAATAGGGACCATCATAATTATGGCTGTGATCTTTGGGGCGGAAATCGGGATCGGCAGATCTCATCTGATTGGTGCAATTTTAATGGTACAATTCCTTGGTGTTCCTTTTACTGTGCTTTTTGGCAGGTTACCCAAGAAATTAGGAACAAAAAACTCAATTCTTTTAGCCCTGGGTGTCTATGCAATTATAACGATTCTGGGATATTTCATGCAAAAACCGCTCCACTTCTGGCTTCTGGCTTTTTTGGTTTCAATGGTTCAGGGTGGGTCCCAGGCCCTTAGCAGATCTATGTATGGATCGATGGCACCGCCTTCGAGATCAGCCGAATTTTTTGGTTTCTATAATGTCAGCAGTAAATTTGCAGGCATCATTGGACCCGCTCTCTTTGGCGTAGTGGGACAATTAACAGGCTCAAGCAGGTTGAGTATAATCTCAATTATTATTTTCTTTTTGGCAGGTGGATTTGTATTGACTAAAGTAGATCATGAAGAAGGGATTAAAGCTGCTATAGAGGAGGAAGGACACCCTGTTTCATCAGGTAAGAAAAGTGTTTGATGTTTTTGACTGCCATATAACCTATATTTTATAGGGATTAAAGACTATGTAAAGAAGTCGAAGGTTTTCAACTTTAGAGGTCAACCGCAATGTGTTGTGGTTTGAGGAGCTGATCAGGCAATCATGGAAAAAGTGAGACATGATAACACTCTTTCCAAGCTGTTTTCTCCCATCAAGATTGGGGATGTTACAATAAAAAACAGATTGGCAATGGCGCCAATGGGTTTTTTCTATTCCTCCTTGGACGGGGCCGTCCGTCAAGAATTCAATGACTTCATCATCACCCGGGCTAAGGGGGGAGTTGGTATGATAACGCTGGGTGATGCCGGCATCGGTTTCACATCCCTCGAAATCACTGTGGACTCCGCTGTACAAAGGCGAATGATTAAGGCTGCAAAGGAATTAGTAAAAGCAGTCCATGATCATGGTGTCCGAATTGGTGTACAGTTGAACCATTCAGGGCGCCAGCTTGATTCGCCTATCCCCGGCTATCAATTAATTGCACCTTCTCCTATCCCCTGGTCCAAGCGCAGTGAGGTTCCAAGAAAACTTACGATTGAGCAGATTGAAAAGCTCATTGAAAAATATGTTAACGCCGCAGAGAAGATAAAAGAAGCCGGGTTCGATTTTGTTGAGGTTAAAGCCTGCCATGGCTATCTGCTAAGCAGTTTTATCTCACCTCATAGCAACCGCAGAAATGACCAATATGGAGGTGACATTAATGGTAGGGCCAGATTTAGCCTTGAGATTATCAAGCGTATCAGGCAGAAGATGAGAGAAGATTTGCTGATATCATGTCGTTTCAACGGATCCGACCATGTTAGAGAAGGATTAACCTTGGAGGAATCGAGAGAACTATCCCGTCTTTTGGTAGAGCATGGTGTGGATTTCCTCAGTGTTTCCGCCGGTGTGCATGGGTCGTATCCAGTCATAATACCACCATTTTATATACCGCAAGGATGTTATCTTCACCTTGCTGAGGAAATCAAGCATGCTGTTCGTGTACCCGTAGTAACAGTTGGCAGGATAAAGGATCCACGGATGGCTAATGAGATCCTGGAATCCGGAAAGGCGGATATCGTGTCTATGGCGAGAGCATTGCTTGCTGATCCTGATCTGCCGATTAAAGCACAGCGGGGAGCTTTCGATGAAATACGTTTTTGCATAGGATGCAATGAGGGCTGCCAGGACAGGATAGCAGGATTTGAGACCACATGCCTTGTCAACCCTGCTGCTGGCCGGGAGAAACAGATGGCCATCGTGCCTGCAAACAAGCCAAAGAGGATAATGGTAATTGGTGGGGGATTAGCTGGCATAGAGGTGGCTAAAACCGCAGCCTTGAGAGGCCATAAGATAAACCTTTATGAAGAAAATGATAGGCTTGGGGGTCAATGGCGTTTGGCCTCAATACCGCCATGCAAGGAGGAGTTTGTTGAGCTTCTACACTACCTGCTATTGCAGTTGAAAAAATTAGGGGTAACGCTCTGTATAGGTAAAAGAGCCACGATTAAGACTGTGGAAGAGGAGAATCCCGATGTTGTCGTGATTGCAACTGGAGCCTTGCCGTTAAAACCGCAAATACCAGGGATTGAGCAACAAAACGTGGTGACCGCCTGGGATGTCCTTGCTAACAGTGTCCACATTGGGAAGCAGGTAGTTGTCATTGGGGGCAATGCCCTTGGATTAGAGACAGCTGATTACCTGGCATCTCGGGGGAAAGATGTTAAAGTAGTGGAAGAATTAGAGCATGTTGGAAGGGATCTTGGCCCTACAGTAAGGTGGCACTTGAGGCACAGGCTAAAAGAACTTGGCGTGTCAATTCTGACCTCTATTAGGATTGTCGAGATTACAAGCGGGGGAGTCCTGATGGCTAATAGAGAGGGTAAATCTATACATAAATCTTTCAAAACAATAGTTCTTGCAGCCGGCTCGGTTAGCAGAAGAGAGCTTGTCGATGAAGTTAAGGGTATGGCAAGGGAGGTTTATGTAATCGGAGACGCTTCAAACCCCAGAAACGCTCTCTTTGCCGTACGGGATGGAGCTGAGTTAGGAAGGAAGATTTGATAATGTTATGAATGCGATAGGCAATGTTCAATGCATACCATGCTATGGCTGGGTGTATGTATGCCCTTGACAGAAAAGTAAATATGTCAACTTCCGGTTAGGCTCCTTACCTGCCTTGACAGGACACCTTGTTTCATCCCTCCCAGAATGACGAAACACCCAGAGTTCAATTTATATCTATTCTTGATTAATCACTAACCAAAAGCCTATCTGCTTGTTAATTTTTCCAGAGATCGCATAGGAAAGGCTGGCGGGGTATCCACCTTTTTTAGGGCTGGATGAAAAACTCTTTCATTGAGTAAAGTAGATCATGAAAAAGGGGTTAAGGCTTCCGTTAATTTAGAGCTATTAGGTAGAACAGAAAGTGCTATCTGATAGAATATTCTTTACATCAAAGTGACATCTCCAGAAAATATCCTGTGACACTTACCATTGTTATCTTTGAGGATTAGAACCCCATCTTTGTCAATATCCTGGACTTCTCCAAAGTATTTTTTGCTGACCATCTCAACGGTAATCTGCTGTCCAATCATATTGGTAAGTTCTTTCCACCGTTTAATAACAGGCTCAAACCCGGTTCTCTTAAATATCTCATAATATTCTTCATACCATTTTAGGTATTCCTGGATAAATCTGACCCTTGGAAAATATTTTCCTGTCTCTATAAAGAGGGAGGTGGCCTTCTCTCTGATATCATCAGGGAAATCAGTGGTATTAACATTCAGCCCTAAACCTACCACAATATGATCTATTGAATCCATTTCAGTGCTCATTTCTGTAAGAATACCTGCTATCTTTTTCCCGTTAATGAGGATATCATTTGGCCATTTAATAATGGCACTTAATCCTGTTAGAGAACGCAGGGTTTCAGCCACCACAACCGCTGTTAAAAGGGTTATTTTTGGTGCCTCACTTGGGGATATGCTCGGCCTTAAGATAAGTGAGGTATAAATCCCCCCTTGTGATGGTGAAAACCAGCTTCTTCCTTTCCTCCCCCTCCCTTTTATCTGCCTCTCAGATATAACCAGGGTGCCTTCCGGAGCACCTCTGGCAGCTAAATCTTTTGCCCTCGTGTTGGTGGAGTCTGTTTCCGTGAAATAGACAATATCTCTCTTGCCAAAGACTTTTGTATCAAGCCCCTGCCGGATTTCATTAGGTAAAAGCAAATCAGGGGCCTTCCGGAAAAGGTATCCTTTTTTCGGAGAGGATTCGATAACATAGCCCTCTTCTCTTAATTTGCAGATATATTTCCATACGGCTGAGCGGCTTACAGCTATTTTGTTGCTTAATGCCTCCCCGGAAACCCAATCACCTTTTCTCTCTTTTAGGTATAATAATAATTGATCTTTTGTAGACATGGCCTGATTTACTAACAAAAAAGCTTATGAGGGCATCAAGAGATGCTCCTGGTAAAATAGGTGGTCAATTCTTACTCAATCTTGCACAAAAGGTAAGGTCAAAAGTGCATGTGGTATAATTAGCACGTCCAGATCCGGCCTTCCAATGTGTTTAACTGCAAATTCCAATGCCTTTTTTATCGTCTGGGCGGGGATCATCTTGGTCTCCCTCACGATCTCTGGAAATTCCGCACCAACTATAACAACAGGGTTCACCTCCATGACCTTTGCCATGATAAAGGCCCTTTGTGCACCGGGTTGATACCCTTCCTGTCGCATTTTATGCAATAGAGCAGACATGTTTGACGCGGATCGCATTTCCTCATAGAAACGTTGCTCACCAACTCCCTTGCCCGCACCCTCCTCGCACCTCGCCGGCGTGATGAGTACACCCCCTTTTTTTAAAACTGGAGTTGGTGCGAAAAATATATAACTCGGGGCCCTGCTTGTCTGATAAAGATTACTATCCTTAGGGAAACCAACTCCCCCAATCACCACGTCGTATTTATGAGTAACCAGCACGGTATATAACTTCTGAGCTACTGTGACAAGTTTGGCAAATGTAGCTTCCGGCTGGCCCCCGTATATGGCAACCGGCCTTTCTTCCTCATCCAGGACAACGTTTAGGATAAAGCGCAAACCGGCCTGACTTGCTGCCTCTGTAATTGCCTCGTGAAAAGGATTGCCATCTGTCTTACCCAGGCGTGTGCCTGGATGATCAACCATTTCAGGCCCATGAGTATAGGCAATAGTCTCCTCACCTGCTGCGCCAATTGCAACCATCTTCCTTGCCCCTGAATAGCCGGCATATTGGTGGGGCTCAACAATGCCGGTTGAGATGAGTAAATCTGCTTCATAGGCGATTTTGTTCATTGATATAGGTATCCCTTTATCTGTTTTTCCCAGGTCCACAAAGTTAGCAGGATTTTGAGGTTCGTTGTCCACAACATGGTACTTCTCCACTAAATCAGGACCGAGTTTAGCCACTTTTTCCTCATAGGTACTATTCCTGTGTAACCCAGTTCCACATAGCAGTGTAATATCTTTCTCCTGTATACCCGCTTTATAAAGTTCGCGCAGGATTGGTGGGATAAGCAGGTAATCAGGGCAGGCCCTGGTGATGTCGGTAAATACAATACATACGATATCCCCTTTCTTTGCCAGCCCCCTTAATGGGGCTGAATTGATGGGCTCTGCTAAGGCTTTGTCAATAGCAGCAGATATATTGGCAAGAGGTTGAATGGGTTGAGAGTGAATCACCGTTCCTTTCATGCCTGGTAAAAGGTCGAACTCTATCTCTGTCTTTCCATATGGCACTTTGTGCATGGCAATTTCCTTAAGAACAATTTTACAGAAATTCTACAACTTATTTAAATCATAGTGCTTCTGGTGACAATAAAAATTTATGCCATCCACATGGAGTGATGGAGCATTGGAGTACTGGGTAGGAAAATTGAATATTGGTGTTGGAAATTGACAATTGTAAATATTCAATATTCAATAGTCCGAGGTTTTATATCACTATCCCAATAGCTCGTTGGATAGCCTTTTCTACCTCTATCATCTTTATAGGGCTTATGGTTCCTGAAAAAGGACCACGGATTAAAAAGGACTTATCAAGGGTGGTGATTTGTTCGCACTTAGCCATGGAGGTTTGCTCAAGGCCACCTTCCCCTTCGGCTAATTCTACATGGGTAGGACTGGTGCGGAGAGTAGTAGAAATAGGAACTACAATGACATCATTGGCTAAGCGATTTCGGACGTCCAAAGAGGCTATTAGGGCCGGTCTTGATTTTGTATCCTTTGGCTGCCCAGGAAGTCTTACAAGATAAATCTCCCCTCTTCTGGGATAGGGCATGATTTTATTCCTTCCACAGATGATGCGCTGATCGGGCTGCTATTTCAGACCACTGTCTGTCTTCTTCCCTTTCTTCATTAGACAATGAAAGATAATATTCTTCAATCTGTCTTTCAAGGTCTTTCCTTTTTTGCTCTTTATGCCACTTGTGTAGAATATCTTCAATAAGTTGGCTGCGTGAGCGGGCTTTAAATTCCTTAAGAAACTCATCAATGGCCTTAACTAATTCGGCATCAAGACTCGCGGTGACCTTTACTTTTACTGAAGAAGAGGTTTTAGAATCCATATCTTCCTCCTTTATTCCTTATTATAATTATGAATTTAATTCATACAGAATTTCGTGTCAATGATTTTGTATCCTTAATAGTTCAGCTATTTTTTAAAAGGATTAATCTCGCTTATAACGGGAACAGGATAGTTTTTTCATCCTGCTGATCTTTTTTTCCTTGATTTTGTTTTTTTATTTTTAAATACCTGTCATCACAAGCTCAAGCGATGGGGGCAGGATTTTCTTTTTTACTCTCCGATGCATAGGCTCTACAGGCCAGAGGCCACATTAGGAGTGTGATCTATCTTTTTGATTAACTGGATTTATATCATGTTTATCCCTGGCCCAGGCCTTGTTACAGGAGCAATGGTTACCGATAAACAGCATCTAATTGTTAATAGCTATACGTAAACCATATTTATTATTTCGCGCCTCCCGATCCCGTCTCGGTCTCGGGACGGGGAGGGCGGGTCTGTTATCCTGTCGAATTTTTAGATTATGGTGAAATGCTACGGAGGCACTAAGAAAGCGGATTAACCTTTGCTCCTTTTCAGTGTTGAGGGTTTGCCATCATCATCTTTGAAGGCATCTCGAAGTAGTGTGGATTGACGATTGTAGGCCTCCCGGGGGTTCTCTGGGTCTTTCATCAGTGAGATCTCCTGGGTTACGAGACGAGCGATGTTAAGTATGTGAGCCTCTTTTTTCCTGGCTTCCCGCTTATATAAAGGGTGGTCTCGATTGATATAGATGATCGTTCCCTCAGTCATACACTCAGGCCCATCCTCTCCCAGGTGATCCAGGCAACAAGTCACACCGACATCGCCGAACTTGAGCCTTTTCACCACTGCGTTCGGCGTGGCGATCCTGAGAGAAGGTTTCTTCTCCTTTTTGGGTTTCTCGCTGCTCACCTCCGATGTGGAATCGAGCTCATCTGAGTGCGATGGGATTTCTTCTTCTACGTCTTCTACTTTAATCCCTTCAGGCTCTTCCTTTCTGGGAGGTGTCTCAACACCCGTTTCCCCTGCACCTCGCATCCCTTCTTCTGATAAAGGAACAACTCCGAATGGGGAAAACTCCGGGTTCAACACTAAAGCATGGTGTACGCGCCGCAATGCTTCCTTGACTGCGAGGCTAACCCTTCGGTTCTCACGCTCAGAAGCTAACTGATTGTAAGCTCTCCGGACCTCGGCCATCGTTTTCTCCATGGCCTTGAGGAAAGATTTGTATTCCGGGGAATCCTCTATAAATCCCGATCTATCGCTCTTTAAAGGGAGAAAGTCGGCATTGATTTCCCCTCTAATGCGTGTTGCTGCTTTTCCCCAAGAAGCCATCTCGAATAGCTCTCGCCGAACAGTCACCCCTTTCACCTTGATCTCAATGCCCATGTCCTCCTTAGAGGCGCGATAAGAGGGAAGGATCACGATTTCCCCGTGGATGATGCCGTGTTCAGTGCCATGCATAACGGGAATACGGTTCCCTGCCATGGTTCTGGGAGTCACCCTGTATCCGTTTATGTAAACGGAGAAGTCCCTGGCGCGAATAGGTACACCTTCAGCAATTCTCTGGGTGACGTCTTCTGGCTTAAAGGTTCTTTTCAGCTCCACGAGGCGAACGGTCGTTCCGTCGCCTCTCTTAGGATCTCTGTCCAAGAGAGTGAGAGGGATCTTCCATGAGTCATCCCCCTCAATCCAACGAGCTTTATCGAAGACCACTCGGGCTGAGAAATTTCCTTTCTGCGTTGTGATCTCAAAGCGAGAAGCAGCAGCCAGACTTGCGAACTTGCCGATGCCGAATTGACCAATTCTGTTTCGCCCAAATCGGGGAGATACAGGATTAATAAGCTTTTCAGCGGATCCAACATTAAAGTACTGCTTGAGCCCCTCCATGTCCATTCCCTCACCATTATCTGCGACAATGATCTCTTTCTCCGTGACAGTCACGTCCACACGCGTTGCGTCTGCATCGTAAGCATTGTTGACCAGTTCCCTGATAAGTTCAATACTTTGCTCGTAAAGTCGCTCCCCGATGGTGATAATATGGCTCTTATCAACAGTAATCGTGAGAAAGGATGCCTCATTTGACATGGTTTGGGTCTCCTTGAGATCGGTATACAGAATATATCCACATCTCTAGCAAAGCCCCGCCTCAAACCGACGAGATTGGGGGAAAATAATAATCCATTGCTCGAAGCGAAGCGATGTTGGTTTCGTCTAACGTTTTACGGTTGCGCTGCTGGCCCGCCAGACTTATGGCGGGCTGGTTTCGTATGACGTTGACCGTTAACCGATTCGAGCTGCGCAACCGCAACCGTTCTATGATCACGATTATCCTTTGAACCTTAGTGCCACTAACAAAGCTTGACACAAATTTTATATCTTAATCTATATAGACAGCTAGTGAGTATAGGAAGAAATGGATTTGTGTGTCAAGGGAAACAAACCCAGATGCTTGAGTATGTGTATTATTATCGGCACATTTGGTGTACTTATTATTCAGGAGGTATTTTAATATAAACAACATAGTGGTATTAAGGTTTTAGTAGATCATTATTAGAAACATAAAAAGAAATTATATGCTGGGGATTTCTACATGCTGGTGGTTTAATAGGTTATCTAGCGGAGATGAGATAGTTGGTGATATCTTGGAGTTGGGTCTAACAGAGGTTGAACTCGAATACAGAATTAGTAATGATGTTTTCCAGCAGATGAAATCCAGATTAAAAAAAGACCTGACAGTATTAAGTATACATAATTTCTTCCCCATCCCGGAAGGTATCTCAAGGGAAAAAGCAGGTGGAGATCTGTTTTTGCTCTCATCTACCGACAGGGACGAGCGCTCAAAGGCAGTAAAATATTCTATTAAGACTATTGAACATGCTCATGAACTGGGGGCCAGGGCTGTGGTTTTTCACCTTGGCAAGGTAGATATGCCGGTTCCGACACAGGATTTTTTTAGATTATACAGGAGTGGAAGGATAGGTGAAAAAGAGGGCTTAGCATTTATAAAAGAGCAAAAACTAATAAGGCAGGCCAGTAGAAAGAAGAACCTAAATGCCGTTCTATTAAGTTTGGAGAGGCTAAACAGGGAGGCAGAAAAGAGAGGGGTATTCTTGGGTGTTGAAAACAGGTACCATTTTCACGAGATTCCAGATTTAGAAGAAATAGGGATTATACTGCAAAAATTTAAAGGAGGGCGAATCCGTTACTGGCACGATGTAGGTCATGCAAAGGTCCAGGAAAATATAGATCTAACCAGCCAGAGGGATCTTCTTGAGGCATACTCAAAAGATATGACCGGGATCCATCTCCATGATGCAAGAGGTCTCGAGGACCACCTTGCTCCTGGCCAAGGGGAGATGGATTTTAGTGAGATAAAACCTTTTATAAAACCATGGATTATTAAAATATTAGAGGTACACCCAAAGGTTAAAAGAAAGGATTTGCTGGAAGGGATAAGGTTTATATCTGCCCTTTTTCTTGGGCCATCATTTTATCCATAAGGCTACCAATTCCCCTGAAAGTCTTTAATCTTTAGGAGCTAATTTGAGTAGGATATCCAGGAAAGCCTGGGCAGAGGGTGAAAGATTAGGTTCCCATTTTCCCTTCATATTCAAAGATTTTCCAGGCATATTCATAAACGGCTTTTCCTACGCCCATTATATAAATTTTCCGGCCCTTTTTCTTGAAAAGTTTCAGATTGCTGTGATCAAGTATTAGAATTTCATTATCTGTTGCTACTTTGCTCTGATTTTATTTTCTCTATTGCATTATCTATATTTTTAAGTATATTTATTTCTTAGATAGAGCTTTTCGAGTTGTTTCAATCATTTTATAATCAACTTTAAAGGGAGGGATAAAAATGGCAGAAAAAGTAGCAAGATTTCCAGATCCGCACGAGCTTCAAGTTCCATCGGAACTTGAAGGGTGGGAAGAGATGTACCCATCACACTATATATTTGCAAAGGAAAGGGGAGAATGGGAAAGCAAGCAATTCTGGTATCAGGACAAGATACATGCACCGGAGCCCATGCCACCCTTAGATCTGATCTTTCAAGAGGCATGGCAAATTTCTCTTTCGCAATACACCACCAGGGTGTTTTGTATACCACCAGCCCAGGGGATTGCCCAGAGAATGGTCGGATGCTACATGTATATCTGTGCTATCGAGCCGCCGCCTGAGGAGGTAATAGGGGAGAAGGCAGTGCTATTTGAGAAGCGAGTGTTCCATGTATTTAAACATTATGATGAGTTATGGGAGAAATGGCTGAAAAAGTTCCAGGCCCTTGGAAAGGAAATGGAGGCGGTTGAGATACCTGATGAACTACCAAAATTTGTCCCCGAAGATCAGGTTCTTCCCGCACCCAAAGGCTACTATGTATCCTATGACATTCTCGAAGCATTTAACAAGCTGGTAGATCAGATGTTTAAGGGCTGGCAGTATCACTTCGAGATGTTAAATCTGACCTATCTGGCCTATCTCATGTTTGGTGATGTAACCAGGAAGCTATTTCCAGGGATTAGCGAAAGTGTTATTGGCAAGATGGTAGCGGGTGCCTATGTATCCATGTTTAAGCCTGAAGAGGAGCTCTGTAGGTTGTCCAGGCTGGCCAGTTCCCTTCCCGACATAGGTGACATTATAAAGAGTGATGCCTCTGCTGAGCAGAAGATAGAAGAACTTAAAAAGACGACCGAAGGGATGAAATGGATTGATGAATTAGATAAGGCCAAGGATCCATGGTTCTATGTATCCTGTGGCAGTGGATGGTTCAACTATGAGGGAAGCTGGGTAAACAAGCTCGACATTCCATTCAGTTATATGAAGAGCTATGTTGAGAGGCTTGATAAAGGGGAAAAGATAGAAAGATCGTTAGAGGAGATAAGTAAGAAAAGGGATGAGATTCTTTCCGAATACAGGAAGCTGATAAAGACTGATGAAGATAGGAAGTCGTTTGAGGATGCCTACAATACAGTGAGAACGATTTATAGGTATGCTGAGGATCACCTTTTTTGGGTTGAGCACTGGTTTCATACTATATGGTTTAAGAAGATACGGGATCTTAGTAGTCTCCTGGTTAAATATGGAATGTTAACTGAGGTGGATGATATATTTATGTTCAGCCGCTATGAGATCCCGGAGATGCTCACTGAGCTATCTACTGGTTGGGCCTTAGGAGTAGATATCCCCCTGAGGGGTGAATTTTATAAGGCAAAGGCAGAAAAGCGAAAGAAGATACTCGATGCGGCCAAGAAGTGGAGCCCAACACCGGCCTTGGGCATCCCGCCTGAAGAAGTAGCGGAACCATTCACGGTTATGCTATGGGGTGTGACCACCGACAAGGTTAAAGAATGGCTCAAAGGAGTTGCAGTGCCTAAAGGAGAGGAAGTGACTGAGATTAAGGGTTTTGCCTCCTCAGCAGGTGTTGTGGAAGGTCCAGCACATGTACTTAAACTCTTGGAGGACATTGTCACCTTACAGCCAGGAGAGATAGCGGTCTGCCCATCTACCAATCCATCTTGGGCACCTGTGTTTACTAAGATAAAGGCTGCAGTTACTGACATCGGTGGGCTGACCAGCCATGCGGCTATTGTATCCAGGGAATATGGTCTGCCCTCGGTTACTGGCACCGGTATTGCCACGTCGGTTATCAAAACCGGGGATATTATCAGGGTTGATGGTGATACGGGCGTGGTTACCATTGTTAAACGAGCGAATTAAATACAGGGATGGAGTTTTGGCCCGCCCTGCCCGCCCTGGCGCATATTCCATGTATTCAAGTATATAGCCAGATAATCAGGTCTGGGCCAGGGGCGCTACTTGCCTGGAATGCCATAATGGCGATGTAATAATTAGGAAGTAGGAGCTGTCAAACTCAGGTCTTGCAAGTCAGGCCTGCCCGACATCTGGCAGGCGAGTCTGGGCCAGGAGTAATGGAGTATTGAAAGACAAGAAAGGCATAACAAAGGAGTGATCTGTCCTAAAACCCATTACTACATCACTCCATTGCTCCAATCCACTCCAACAGAGCAATTAATTCTCAAAATATTTAGAGTTACAAATGGATTACACCATTAACTTTAAAGATGTGGATAAGACATCACTCTCCTTGGTAGGGGGTAAGAATGCCAGCCTTGGAGAAATGATCAAGGCTGGCATTGCTGTGCCACCTGGATTTGCCGTTACAACAGAGAGCTACCTCAACTTTATAGACCAGGCAGGCATAAAGGATGATATCTTCAAGATACTATCAGATCTGAATTTAGAGGATACGATATCATTAGATAGTGCAAGTGCTGAGATTCAAAAACTGATCAATGAAGCCGCTATTGCTGGCAATATAGAGGATGCAATAATAGAAGGCTATTCTTCTCTCTGTGATAAGTGCGGTGAGGAGAGAATCCCTGTAGCTATTCGGTCAAGCGCCACGGCTGAGGATTTGCCCACAGCAAGCTTTGCCGGACAGCAGGACACCTACCTCTGGGTTGAAGGGGAAGACCAGGTAATCAAAAATGTCCAGAGGTGCTGGGCCAGCCTATTTACTCCGAGAGCCATAAGTTACAGGATCAAGAACAATTTCCCTCATGAAAAGGTATTAATAAGCGTCGGGGTACAGAAAATGGTTAACTCAAGAACAGCGGGTGTAATATTTACTCTTAATCCAACCAACGGGGATCTCTCTAAGGTAGTTATTGAAGGGAGCTGGGGATTAGGGGAGACGGTTGTATCCGGTTCTGTAAACCCTGATAAATTTGTTGTGGACAAAGTCGTGATGGAGATAAATGAAAGGACTATCTCCACCAAGCACATTGAATGTGTCTATGACAGTGACAAGGAAGAGGTAGTCCATGCTGATGTAGAGCCAGATATGCAGTGTAAATGCTGCTTAGATGACCAGGAAATAAAAGAGTTAGTGAGAATAGCTAAAATTATCGAAGAGCACTACGGCTGTCCCCAGGACATAGAATGGGCTATAGATAAAGGCCTTGCTTTTCCGGAAAATATATTCATTGTGCAGAGTCGTCCAGAGACTGTGTGGAGTCAGCGTAAGAAAGAGCCTGTTATTGGTAAAAAGAGCGGGTATGAATTATTGATGGAAAGGGCCATGAAACGTATAAAGATTAGCTGTTGAGTGCCACTACATCGTGGACACTATTTTGTGCCATGACATCGTGGACAGTGTTCTTTGAAAATCGAATATAGCCGCTAATGTATAATCATAAATCTCAACATATTCGGAGAACTGTTCCAGGTCTCGCCAGATCTACAATATGAATATGTAGTGGCTACTATCGATGTCAAAGAACAAAAAATGAAACTATACCTTGATAATATTCAAGTTGATGAATTCGCTTATCAACTACGTT
>JAUWZV010000121.1 GCA_030615105.1 Desulfobacteraceae bacterium | reverse complement strand
ACCAGAATGCCCCGACTTTTAGTCGGGGATGAATGGTCAAAATAAGCAAGCAATGTCGAAGGCATTGCTAAGCAAGTTCGAGCGGCATACTGCGAGAACTTGCGCCAAGAAGCCCCGACCTTTGGTCGGGGAGTTTCACTTTTTTAGTTAGCTGCTGCTCTTACTCACTCCTTTTTAGAGTAAGGAAATTTTTTGGGAATCCTTTCCAAAAAAAGAGGATGCAGGTCTACACAGAATAGAAGGCAGTTGAAGATTTTCTCTTTAACTGCCTTTTTCCTTTTTTCATTGGGGGTTGTTTGCTTATTTTTTCTTGACAAACGAAACTCATATGGACAGAGTTGTGCGGAAATCAAAAGCGGGTTGGGGAGTGCCCATTTCACGTTTGCCTTTTTCACCACCTTTTTCTGGAATGGGTGACATCCGATGCGTCAGAAAGCCAAGGAGTCTGTGTTTCGGCTTGCAAAAGGCTGGTGGCGGGGAAGACAGGTTCTGTTAAAACCAAAAAAGAGAGGTATTCAAATGGATTTCACCCACACTCAATATCAAGTTGACAGCGGTGTTGCGAAGGTCACGCTGCATCGCCCGGATAAGATGAATGCCTTAACAGGCACAATGCGAAAGGAGCTGATCGAGATCTTCTCAGAGGCCGATCGAGCTGACACGGTTCGCGTAGTTGTAGTGACGGGTGCGGGCAAAGCGTTTTGCGCAGGTGCGGATCTGTCTTCCGGCGGCTCGACCTTTGATCAGTCTAAAAAGGATGGTCGAAAAGTTACAATCAGCGAGCATCGGGACGGGGGCGGCCAGATTTCGCTGGCAATCTTCGGCTGTCGCAAGCCGGTGATCGCAGCAATTAACGGTCATGCAGTGGGCGTGGGCATTACAATGACCCTACCAATGGATATCCGTATCGTGGCAGAGAACGCCAAGATCGGCTTTGTTTTTACTCGGCGCGGCGTTGTTCCTGATGCATGCTCGTCGTGGTTTCTGCCGCGTATAGTCGGCATTTCCAAGGCCACCGAGCTCATATATACAGGGCGCGTGTTCCGCGCCGCAGAGGAAGCAAACTCAGGACTTTTCAATTACGTGGTACCAGGCAATGAGGTGCTTCCCAAGGCTATGACCATAGCCAAAGAGATAGCGGAAAATACATCCGCGGTGTCCGTGGCGCTCAGCAAGGCGCTCCTATGGCACGGTCTTGCCGAGGATGATCCCCAGTCCGTCCACCTTATTGACTCGCGCTGTTTCTATTGGGCGGGTCGACAAAAGGACGCCTACGAGGGAGTTCAAAGCTTCTTGGAAAAGCGCCCGCCGAAGTTCACCATGAGCGCCTCACTTGACATGCCAGACTTCTACCCCTGGTGGAAGGAACCCAAAGTATAGATATCGCTGTTTACTGGCCTGCCTATTGCAACGCTGTTGCTTCGAGAGGCTCATCAGCCCGTGAAAGGGAAATAGTTCCAGAAATTTTTTAACAGATCAGAGCACTAATGAGGACAACCTATATTCCCTCGTGTCCATCCAAAAAGATGGCAGGCAGGCAACAAAAGGGGACATTGAAAGAATATCATAGAGGGGGGACTGTGGAATGAAAACCGAATGTGCCAAATGTAGAAAATTAGTATGCACTACCAAGGAGTTTGATAAAGGGCCATCAAATTGCCCTACAGTGGCTAAGTCAGATGTTATTAAACAAGCGGTAACTGAATATGATAAACCAGAAGTGAAGGAATTTGCCAGACAAGCCTCTATCCAAGAATTTGAGTGTTATATGAACCTGCCAGCTGGCAGAACCCCGATTAACCCGAGGGTAGAGGAGGTGGCACAATTCGCTAAAAAGATGGCATACAAGAAGCTTGGAATTGCCTTTTGTGTCGGTTTAAGGGAAGAGGCTCGAACGCTGACTAAGATCTTGGAAAATAGAGGCTTTGATGTTGTCTCTGCTTGTTGCAAGGCAGGGGCGATACCAAAGGAGAGGATTGGTATTACTGAGGAGCAGGAGATAGCTGGTCCTGGTGCTTGGGAATCAATGTGCAGCCCCATAACTCAGGCTGAAATTTTAAACAGTGAGGGAGCCGAGCTTAATATAGCTGTTGGTCTTTGTGTTGGTCATGACTCATTATTCTTCAAGTATGCTCATGCCCCGACCACTGTTCTTATCGCTAAGGATAGGGTCTTTGGTCACAACCCGGCGGCTGGTTTATATTTGTCTGGATCCTATTATCAAAAACTACTCCGCAAGGAACCTCTCCAGAGTTAGTAAATTTAACCACCTATGGTGTGAGCCCTGGTTCACTAAAAGATTAATACTTGTTCTATGGCCTCCTAAAAAACTTTTGCTTAAGGCTTGAATATTTTTGAGGAAGACTTACTATATGGACTAACTCATAGAAAAAAGGTTATAATCTATTCCAATTCCGTGAATTGTAGTAGGTAGAAGGAAACAATATCTATCAATTTACAGTGCCTTAATGTATGGTAATTTTAAAGGTGATAAATAGAGCAGAGGAGAAATAAGATGCCTCTTTATGAGTTTAAGTGTAACAAGTGTGGAAATATCTTTGAGCAATTGGTTTTTCCATCTGATGGGAAGGATAAATTTATCTGCCCTGACTGTGGTGAAGGAGATACTCACCGGCTTATGTCCTCATTTTCGTCCGGGTCATCCAGTTCCGACAAAGGTTTAGGTAGCGGAATGTCATCGGCCTGTTCATCATCTCCAGGTGGATTTACTTGAGCCTGATCTTCGCAGCCGTGAGCTGTGATCATTGTTTATAAAGTGAACTATAGTGTCATGGGGCAAATGTGATGGATTTTTTATGGAAGAAAGTCAAAAAGAGAGCTAAAAGCGGATGAGCATCTGGTGGTTTCTTTTTATTATCGCTATCTGGGTTTTGCTTCAGGCATATGTTTTACCTAAATTGGGTATTTCTACCTGACTGAGAAACAGTTGCCAGTTGGGCAATTCTGAGGAACAAATCTCAGAGACCCATAAAAAATCTGATATTCATTAATCAATCTATTCAGGCACTTGCTCGGTTCTTTATCTCACCCAAATCTCACCCCTAAATACTGATCCACATAAAATCATTCGCTTAAACCCTTACAATCTGATTCAAAAAGGTAAAGGCTTTCATGTCTTACTCACCTTTAAACATAAAAAGGAGGTTATCCCATGAAAGTAGGAATTATTTTTACAGGAACAGGCCCAATTCTCATTTTAACCACCTATGAATCTTTCGAGGATCCCAAATTTGTTGAGAAGCTTGATGTTAAGGGGATCAAGAAGTTCATTGCTTCCGAGCTTCCCTTAGAAAAGGTTAAGGCCAAATATGGAAATCATTATTCGGTTGTTATGGGAGACCTTAGTCAGACAGACGATTTAAGGGTGCTGGACTATAACGGATATAACGTTTTCTATAACTTCTCATTTTCAGAGATGGGCAAACCTATCTATCATGAGCCGTAGCGCAAGAAAAAGCACTCATTTTCCCGTAAGAAAGGAATCCTTACAGGATAGCGATATTTCTAAGCCTTAACTGCCTTCAGCCTTTCTTCTGCCCAAGCTAAAGGCGAGATCAGAGAAGAAGCTTTCAGGGTTGTGGCAGATGACGATCCACAAAGGCCTGGATAGCTCCGGGATATTCAGGTTTCAGACTGGAACTGCTGTGATCAGTGTCCCTGGCAACGAATAGTTCGGCCCGCCCTGCAGGAAAACTATCCCTCAGCCTCCAGGCATTATTGAGTGGAAAGTTTTGATCCTTTTCGCCGTGAATGATCAGTACAGGCATGTCAATGTCAGGTGCAAGGTTGGCAGGGCTGATTGAATCCAAGCTCTTTTTGTAGAAGACCTCCATCCAAAAAACCACCATAGGTGCAAAGAAGATTCCGAAAACACGGTTGTAGCCGCGATAAAGGCTGAGAAGGCCCTCCCTGGTTTTGGCATAACAGCCCTCCAGGAAAAGAAGCTTTATACGCTCAGGGTTTCGGTTGGCTACGATGACAGCCGCAGCCGCACCGGCCGAGTGTCCATAAAGAAGAACAGGCTCATTTACCCAGTTTAATACTGCCTCTATGTCATCAGCAAAGCGAGGGGCATTCATAAAGCGATGGGGGCTCGAGTTGCCGTGGTCGCGGGCACTATGCATAACAGTGGTAAATCCCATCTTCCCAAAGATTCTGGCTCTACCCACCATACGATCCCGATTTCTGCTCCACCCATGGGCCAAAACAACAATTCCCCTTGGCTGGCCTTTAGGTTCCACACGCCAGAGCTCAAGTGAGCTCCCGTCCATTGCAGGGATTCGGGTATCTATGAGCTTGCCCCAATCAGGTATGTCCTGAACCGGGCTTCGAGGTAGCTGATGAACCAGGTAGGTAAAGCACAACGTGAGGAGGAGATAAATAATGCATCCCCCAATGATGATATAGATCAATATCATTTCCTTACTCCCCAGATTAATAAGACCGTATATAGATGAACAGTGTTTTCCTGTCAATTCAATATATTTATGTAGCTGATCCATGCTTTCCGCTATTTCCAATCCAGTACTCAAATAAATTTCAATGACCAGGGTTTGGGCTGACAATCAGTTACCTGAGAAAAATTTGGTCAAATTTTAGCTATTCACAATTCAACACTGTTCTGGTATCAATGTAGTGTGGGTAGACTTATAGGAATTGAATACCATAGTGCCTGGTATCAAGTATGTGCCATACTATATGTCTTCATAACCCAAGATCTTATCATTTATCCGCCTCAGGCGGATTAATGTCAAGTTTTGCGGTTCAATCAAGTGCTGTTGCTTTTAAATTCGAAATATGAAGCACGAAATCCGAAACAAATCCGAATGATCAAAATTCTAATGCTCTAAAGTAAAAAATCCTTTCCTTGAAGAGCAAGCAATGCCTTGGGTTGTTTTGAATTTTGAATATTTGAATTTCGATATTGTTTCGGATTTAGATATTCGGATTTAGGATTTTCTTATGGCTTGCCTCGTCGGTTTGCTCGTCCCGGGCCGGGAAGGCGAAGCTTCGTTAGAAAAAGGGTTATGCCGTCGGCGTTCTGCATGCTTAGGTGCCCGCTCTGTTTTTATAAACACTTCTTAGGTTAGTGCTTATGGGAGGAAGAAAGAACTGGGTTTTCTGGACTACAAAAATTGTGTGCAGGATCTTGATGTCGCCATTTTTTCGCTTAGAAACAGAAGGGATAGAAAATCTGCCCCAAAAGAGCGCCTTTATTCTTTTACCAAAACACCAGCGGTGGGAGGACATTCCCCTGCTAAGCCTTGCCACACCCAGACCCCTTTACTACGTTGCCAAATATGATCTATTCAAGAATCCCCTCAGCAACTGGTTCTTAAGGTCTCTTGGTGGCATTCCCTTAAACCGGCAACGTCCTCTTGAGAGCAGGCGATCCCTGCAGGCCATGATTGAATTCTTGAAAAAAGGGGAGGGAGTTGTAGTTTTTCCAGAAGGCACCTACTACAGAAATAAAATGGGCCCCGCACATATAGGCATTGTGAGACTAATCCTTTCTCGTTTTTCCCTTCCTTTTATTCCCGTGGGGATGAATTACTCGGGGAAGGGGGCCCGGACTTTGGCTCGGATCAATTTCGGCAAGGCATTTTATACAGACCCATCAGCACCAGCGAACTTATTTCTTGATAATATGATGAAAGAGATCGAAGGGCTTTCAGGATTGTGTTAAGAGGAAAAGCAGGGAGAAATACTGAGTTCTAAGTTGTCGTGAAAGGATTGACTATGTCTGGCCCCATTTAAGCCCCATCTTTCCCGGCCACATTCCATAGGATAAATGAACAAAAGATCAAATCCAGCCAACCAGTTAAAAGCATTAGAAAAAACTCGCCAATATTTCAATGACACTATAATGCAATTGTATTTTAAAAAAAATTACATTAGGAGGTTATTGCATGTGATTATATGAATTCAAATCATGGTGAAAGAACTTAAGTGTTCTTAAAAAATCAAGCTGGAAAAATATATGGAATCTTTGGCGAAAGATTTAAAGGCCTTAATAAGATTTATGAAACGCTTCAAGTGTGGCCAGGCCATAGTAATCTCAAAGGACATCGATAGAATTGAAAAAATAGAGGGCCTCAAACTGACCATCCTCCCGTACTGGAGACATTGGTCAATCATAAATGAGATAAAAGTTGCCTTTGGGACTTAGATGGATCTGAATAACCGAAAATCACTTCTTGAATCCATTGCCAAGGCTGAGGCTCGCCTGAAAGAGCTTGATGATGAGAAGACTAACGTGGCAGAAAATTTGCCATGATTGGCTCGAATGATTTTTAGACCAGTCATTTATTTTACCCTATATCAAAGGCAGACCCCGCATTTTACTAGGCACTTTTTTTGCAAATATGATTTTCAGTTAATTACTTATTATAATTGCCTAACCCCATTCATTGGTCCGGCTCCTCCCACCAGGCTGCCAGAAATTAACTTCATCTATACCTGGCTGCTGGGAGAGGGGCAGATTTGAAATCCCCCACCCCCAGACTCGAATCAATTCCACAACCGTCCTTTTACTGGCCGGATCTGTTGAACAGCTCAATAAATATGATGAGATCTTCTGCATTTATCACACTGCCAATGCTCCTGTCCTGATATTGGGTGGAGGCCGTGTCGGGCGTGCAGCAGCAGAGGCCCTGGAAGAACATCAGATTGATTATCAGGTTGTGGAGAAGAATTCGATGCATATTGAAAACAAAGATAAGTATATTCACGGGAACGCTGCCGATATCAATGTCCTCAATAGAGCCGGCATACGAGAGGCACCGACCGTCATAATTACGACACATAATGATCCTATGAATATTTATCTAACCATTTATTGCCGGCGATTGCGGCCTGATATTCAGATTATCAGCAGGGCAAACCTTGATAGAAATATTTCCAAATTACATGGGGCAGGCGCTGACCTGGTTATGTCATATGCTTCCATGGGTGCCAACACCATCATTAATCTCTTGAAACCGGGAGAAATATTGATGTTTGAGGAAGGGCTGAATGTTTTCCGCACGCCAGTGCCCTCACCTCTTGTGGGCAAATCTCTTGCTGAAAATCAAATCCGGAAACAAACGGGCTGCAGCGTTATAGCCATTAGCACACAGGGCGAGTTAAATATAAACTCCGACCCCTCAATTCCTCTTGGTGAAAATGACGAAATGATCATGATTGGCACAGCCGACGCAGAAAAGCGTTTTATTGAAAACTATTAGTAAATATAGGACGTCCCCTTTATTGATATTACTTGAGCTTGTAGTAGGGCTCATCACCGACCTTGCAGATCAGGGCCAGCACGCTGCCACATTCTGAGCAGAAAAGGTTCCTCACGATCTTCATCTCGTCATTGTCAAGATCCACCAGTGAAAGGCTATTTTTATGAATATAACGATAAAATGGGGACATCCTATATTGCCCCTGTCAAGAAAAAAGTGATATCCTTAACAAAGACAAAATGGCAAAGGAAAAATTTCCTACAACACAGTCCATTAGAGCATTGAAAGAATCCGGTGTGGATTTTTACTTGTGTGCTTACAAATATGAGGAGAAAGGTGGGACCACTGTCGCGGCTAAAGAATTGAATGTAGATGAGTATCTGGTTATAAAGACGCTTGTGATGGAAGTCGACAATGGTGATCCTCTTTTGATTCTTATGCATGGGAATAAGAAGGTCTCGACTAAGGCCCTGGCAAGGGTCCTGGGGGTAAAGACGGTCAAGTCCTGTGAA
>JAUWZV010000115.1 GCA_030615105.1 Desulfobacteraceae bacterium | reverse complement strand
ATAAAACCTCCCATATAAATCATCAACATTCAAATATGGGAGGTTTGAAATGAAAAACTACCAAAGCTTACATCACACGAAATGGGATTGCAAGTATCATGTTGTTTTTATCCCCAAGAGACGGAAGGAAAAGATATTTGGAGTGTTACGAAAACATCTTGGGGATATATTTCATGAACTGGCAAAACAAAAGGAATCAAGAATAGAAGAGGGACATCTGCATTTAGACCATGTCCACATCTGTATCAGTATTCCACCAAAGTATGCAGTTTCCAATGTGATAGGATATATCAAAGGCAAGAGCGCCATTTCAATTGCAAGAAATCTTATGGGAAGAAGGAGGAATTTTTCTGGAGAGAATTTCTGGGCACGAGGCTATTTTGTATCCACCATTGGTCTTGATGAGGAGGAAGTAAAGAAATACATTCGTGAGCAAGAGAAGGAAGATGAACGTCTGGATCAACTCAAGCTTGGCTTTGAAGACGAGTCCCCTTCAGGGGACTCATGAACCTGCCCCCTTGGGGGGCTAACAAAAAATAAGCCCCCGGCTTTGCCGGGGGTAACTTAACTACAACATATGGGACTAAATTGGAAAATTGTTTTTTAAGATATAAAGTTATTTCCATGAATAACCCCGAAGCGTAGCGCCGGTGTCAGATCCTGTTAAATAAGAGCAGTAACGCTCAGAGTAAATTTCTATTAAAATAATATTTTCTAAAATATGGAACAATTATCGTTAGTATTTAATAGGGCAGGCCCTCTCCCATCGAGGGAGAGGGAGCATTTTTGAGTTTTTACGAGACTATCAACTTTAATTTAAGAAAAAACATCGAGAAATAAGATCACAGGAAACATGTAGAAAAGATAGTAGTAGACAGGCTATTTAAAGAGAAAGAAAAGAAAATTTTGACTATTAACTGTCTTGTATAGTATGAATATTAAATTTTATAGGGGGTAAAAAATGTATAAGTTTCCGAGGATTGACCGATTGCCTCCTTATGTCTTTGCCGCTGTTGACCAGTTGAAGATGGATGCAAGACGAGATGGAGAAGATATCATTGATTTAGGGATGGGCAATCCAGATCTTCCTACGCCCAAACATATTGTAGACAAAATGGTGGAGGCAGTGAAGAAAGGGAAAAACCATAGATATTCTGCCTCAAGGGGTATTACCAAACTTCGGCAGGCCATCTCTGATTGGTATAAGGTGCGTTTTGGGGTTGAGATAGATCCCGAAGGGGAGGCTATTGTTACTATTGGGGCCAAGGAGGGTATATCTCATTTAGTCTTAGCCACCATATGCCCTGGTGATGTAGTGTTTGCCCCTAATCCTACTTATCCCATTCATCCATATTCAGTAATTATTGCTGGGGGCGACCTCAGGGGTGTTCCTATTGGACCTGATAGAGATTTTTTTGAAGATCTATTAACAGCGACAAAACAAACATGGCCAAGACCAAAGATGTTGATAATTTCTTATCCTCATAACCCGACTACAAATGTAGTGGATATAGACTTTTTTAAAAAGATAGTGGAGTTCTGCACTGATAATGAGATAATGGTTATTCACGACTTTGCCTATGCGGATCTGGTTTTTGATGGCTACAAACCTCCAAGTTTTCTTCAGGTACCCGGGGCCAAGGAGATAGGGGTGGAATTTTTTTCTCTTTCCAAGAGCTATTCCATGCCTGGCTGGCGTATAGGTTTTTGCGTTGGTAACAGGGAAATAATAGCAGCCTTGGGAAGGATAAAGAGCTATCTCGACTATGGTGCTTTCCAGCCAATACAGATCGCCTCTATTATTGCCTTAAAAGGGCCCCGTAGCTATGTGAGTGAGATTGTAGAGGTTTATAGGCAGAGGCGGAATACCCTGATCAATGGCTTGGAAAGGATTGGATGGAAGATAGAGAAGCCTAAAGGTACCATGTTTGTGTGGGCAAAAATACCGGATAAATATGCAAAGATGGATTCTCTCGAATTCTCGAAGTTGCTCATAAAAGAGGCTGGAGTGGCAGTTTCCCCGGGTATAGGTTTTGGACAATATGGTGAGGGATATATCAGGTTTGCCTTGGTTGAGAACAGGCATAGGATTAACCAGGCTATAAGAGGTATTAGAAAGATACTATAGCTTCTAAAGTGCCTAAAGTTTAAAGTTAAAAATGAGCTAAAGTTAATTCGATTGGTTAAATTGGTTTAATTTATTAAATTGGTTATGAAATAAATCGAAACCTGGAACTAACTCTACTTATTTAAACTTTAGTCACTTTAGGCACTTATAACTTTAGGCACTTGAATTAATGGAGTAAATAGATGCCCCAGGTAAAAGTTGGCTTGATTGGCTTTGGAACAGTAGGAGCGGGTATGGTGGAGGTCCTGATCAATAACCGACAATTGATAGAGGACAGGGTTGGTGCAGAGATAGTGCTAAAAAAGATTGCAGATTTAGATATTGACTCAGACAGGGGGGTAAAAATTGACACCACATTTCTTACCACCGATGCGATGGAGATAGTCAATGATCCGGAGATAGATATAGTTGTTGAACTGATGGGTGGCTGTGATCAGGCTATGGAATATATCTTAATGGCCATGGAAAAAGGGAAGCATGTGGTTACTGCTAACAAGGCCCTGATTGCCGAATATGGCAAGCTATTGTTTGAGATGGCCGAAAGATACGGCGTTGATATTGCCTTTGAGGCAAGTGTGGCCGGAGGTATTCCTATTATCAGGGTCTTGAAAGAGGGCCTGGCTGCAAACCAGATCAAGGCAGTCCTGGCCATTTTGAATGGAACGGCAAATTATATCCTGACCAGGATGACAGGGGAAGGACTTTCTTTTGATGAGGCACTTTCAATAGCAAAGAGACTCGGTTATGCAGAGGCAGATCCAACCCTGGATATTGACGGAAGTGATGCTGCCCATAAACTGACCATTGTTATTTCTCTGGCCTTTGGATTCCCCTTTAAATATGAGAATGTTTACAAGGAAGGGATTGATGGAGTTTCTCCTGAGGACATCAGGTTTGCAGGTGAGTTTGGCTATTGCATAAAATTGTTGGCTATTGCAAGAGAAGTAGACGGCGATATAGAGGCCAGGGTGCACCCGGCTTTTGTTCCCCTGGATCATATCCTGGCAAATGTTAATGAGGCATATAATGCTGTCTATGTTGAAGGTGATTTTACAGGACCTACTCTATTCTATGGCCTTGGTGCTGGTAGAAGGCCTACAGGGAGTGCCGTTGTCTCTGATTTGATAGATATAGCCAGAAACCAAGTCAAAGGTATTGCAAGGAGGGTTTCACCTATCTCATTTGCACGCCCTCCAGCCAAAGAACTATCTCTAAGACCTATGGATCAGATAGTTACTGATTATTATTTTCGGTTTTCTGCAGTAGATAGCCCCGGGGTGCTTTCTAAGATATCCGGAATTCTGGGTGCTAACAATATAAGCATTGCCTCTGTAATTCAGAAAAGCAGAGAGACCCACGGCTCTGTCCCTATAGTAATGCTGACCCATGAAGCAAAGGAAAGTAATGTCAGGAAGTCCCTGGAGCTCATAGATAAGCTGGGTATAGTAACTGAAAAGACAGTTCTTTTTAGGGTAGAAAAAAAGACAGGCATCTGAGGGAATTTTCGAATTTCGATTGCCGATTTAAGAAATCGAGTTGCGGGTTACGGGTTGCAACTCCTAAGAAACTAAATGTGGAAAAGAGCATGGAGATGTCTTTTTTTGTTACCCGCCTGCCAGATGGCGGGCAGGTGCCCTTATAAATGCACAGAAGTGGCCCTGATAATCGGGATTTAATAGGCGGAGCTTATAATAGCATTGTCAAGTTGCTATAAATCTCGATTATCAGGGCCCAGCACTAACCCTTGTTTCAAGGGCATAAAACAAAAAAAGACATCTCCGTGCTCGGCTTAAAGTTTCTTTCATTGATAACTCTGAAGCGCAGTGTCGGTGTCGGATACTGACAAATGCCAAATGACAAGTAATATCCCCATGGCGAGAAATCATAGCAAAATAAAATATGTCCTTTTAGTTGGAGACGGGATGGCAGATTATCCCCTCAGGGAGTTGGGTGGTAAGACACCCCTTGAGACAGCGGAGACACCCTATATGGACCGTATCGCTGCCTGTAGAATGGGTCTCGTGAGAACCATTCCTGAGGGCATGGAACCCAGCAGTGATGTGGCAAACCTCTCTCTTTTAGGATACGATCCCCGAAAATACCATACAGGACGTGCTCCCCTGGAGGCAGCCAGCATGGGAGTCACCCTTCGAGCCAACCAGGTGGCCTTCAGAATGAATCTGGTAACCCTGGACCTGAGATCAGATAATGAGATAATTATGATTAGCCACAGTGCGGGCGATATTTCCACAGAAGAGTCGGCGCAGATCGTAGAGGATTTAAAGGAGGAACTTGATCTTCCCGGGATCGAGATCTATCAGGGTGTAGCATACCGACATCTCCTCTTATGGGAAAATGGCCCTGAGAATGCCCTGACCATCCCACCCCATGATGTACCTGACCAGAATATGGCCCCATACCTAAACCACTCTTCAGGGGACCCTGTACCTGAACTGATCCGGCGTTCATGGGGGATAATGAAAGACCATCCTATAAATATGGAGCGGAGGCGGGCAGGTCTTTATGAGGCTAACTCTATCTGGTTATGGGGGCAGGGAAAGGCGCCAAAACTGCCGCTATTTAGCGATAGATACGGTCTGAATGGTGGTGTCATTTCGGCTGTGGATCTATTAAAGGGTATAGGTGTTTATGTGGGGTTTATCCCCATCCATGTAAAGGGGGCAACAGGTTATTTGAATACTAACTACCAGGGAAAGGCTGAAGTGGCATTGAAAGGACTTTCGAGCCTTGATTTTATCTTTCTTCATGTGGAGGCACCGGATGAAGCAAGCCACAATGGTAACTACAAAGAGAAGATACAGGCAATTGAAAATTTTGACCGGAAGGTGGTTGGAACAGTTCTTGAGGGGTTAAAAGATCTGGAGGGCTATCGCATCATGGTCGTCAGTGACCATTTAACACCTATTGCAAAACGAACCCATACCAGTGAGCCCACCCCTTTTGCCTGGGCCAGTAAAAAGGAACTGGAATCCATGCCCAAAGGGCCTATCTTTACAGAGGATGCTGCAAGAGATAGCGGATGTATATATGAGATAGGTCATGAATTGATAGACTCGTTCTTGTTTTAAGATTGATGCTTCCATTTATTTAGATATGAGCAGCATTCCTGCTGCCCCCATTTCCCTGTTGTTGAAACCTATGGAGAGTTATTAATGAGAGAATTATATTGTTTACCTTTTTCATTGTCCTTTATAACCCAAATAAGAATTGATTCATCAAACGTAGGGGCTTGATTCATCAAGCCCTAAAGCGGGCCCGCCCTGGCGCGATAGCTTCGGAGAATTCTCAGCTTCTGGAAAGTCAGGTCTGGGCCAGGGTTCGATAAACCCGCCTGCCGGATGGCGGGCAGGTCGAACCCCTACATTCTATAATATTTTGGCTTCAATAAATAAAATCAAAATGTAAACTATTTTATTACACGAGTAATGAAAACTGGACTGGCAGGGTATTAGAAAAAGGGCGATGAATGAAACAGATAAAGAATGTCACATATTACAGGGTTATTTATGGTGACTGTGACTCAATGGCTATAGTTTATTATTCGAATTATCTCAAACTTTTCGAAATGGGCAGGACAGAATTGTTAAGAGAGCTGGGCACCACATACAGGGAAGTTGAGGAGAGTGGTTTTTTCTTACCAGCAACAGAGGCCTATCTGAAATACATGAAACCTGCCCTGTATGACGATTTATTGAAAATTGAAACCATGATCGGTTTTGTAAAAAGGGCAAGTAGCAGGTTTGATTATACCATTTATAGAGGTGAGGATATAATTGTACAGGGCTATACAATCCATGCCTGTCTGAATAGGGAGAACCGGATAGTCCGGTTTCCAGATTTTTTGCTCAACGTTTTCAAAGGAGAGTGAATAATGAACATACTCTTTTTTGGCCCCAACGGAAGTGGGAAAGGGACCCAGGGGGCAATTGTAAAAGAAAAATTAAAAATACCCCATATCGAAACAGGTGTTATATTTAGGGAGAATATATCAAAAGAGACAGAGTTAGGGAAAATGGCCAAGGCCTATATAGATAGAGGAGAATTGGTTCCTGATGAAATAACCATACCAATGGTTCTCAATAGGCTTAAAGAGGCAGACTGTATAAATGGCTGGCTTTTGGACGGTTTTCCACGAAACATAATCCAGGCTGTTAGGTTGAATGAGGCCCTTACCCAAGAGAGTATTGATGTAGATGTTCTTATTGAGGTTATCCTGGATCGGGAGATAGCTAAAAAGAGGATAATGGGTCGCAGGCTCTGTGTAAATGATAACAATCACCCAAACAATATAAATATAGAGGCGATCAAACCGGATGGTGATAAATGCAGGATATGTGGTGGAGAGTTGAAGGCAAGGGATGATGACCAGGACGAGGCAGCTATTGATCAGAGACATGGAATCTATTACGATACAAAAAATGGTACCATTGCCGCAGTAAAATACTTCAAGGACTTATCAGATAGGAGAGGTATCCCGGCTATTGTGGAAGTGGATGGAAAAAATAGTGTAGAAGAGGTCACAAAGGAGTTGATTGAGAAATTGGGTAATTTAAGTTTAACCCGCCTTAAGTCTGGCGGGTAAAAGTGAACTAAAGTGCCTAAAGTGATCTAAAGTTAGTAATGAATTACTTATTATTTTCACATTTGGGAATGAACAGATGAATAAAATGAGATTAACTCAAGCAATCAAGTCATTTTGTCCTGTTTAAACTTTAGGCATTTTAGGCCTGCCCGCAACGCTCTCGCTTGCGAGGCGGGCGGGCACTTATAACCCTGGCCCAGTCCCGGCCTATAGGCTTAATAGACTGATTCGAATAAATACTGGCTTACAGACTTCATAGGCTGATTAGAGCAAATAGCGCTAGGGCGGGCTTTAGGCACTTAAATAAGGAGTTCTTATGGATTATTCAATCAGTCCAGATGGTGAAAAATTTGCCCTTCCTCAACAAGATGATTACAAAAGGGAATACGAAAGACTATCTATAATTGCAAAGAGAGAGAGGGAAAGGGGGCGAGAGATAGTCGTTGTAATGGGTCTCGGCTTTGTTGGAGCAGTAATGGCAGCAGTTACCGCAGATAGTGTGGATAAAAAGACAGGAGAGCCCGGTAAGTTTGTGATTGGTATGCAGAGACCAAGTACCCGGAGTTTCTGGAAGATCCCCTTGTTTAACCGGGGCATTTCTCCGCTAAAGTCCGAAGACCCTGCTGTTGAGGAGTTGATTGAGCGCTGTGTCAAGGATAGAAATAACTTAACAGCCACCTATACCTATGATGCATTAAAACTCGCAGATATCCTGGTGCTTGATGTCCAGTGCGACTTTGTAAAAGATGATCTTGGAAATCTTCAAACAGGCCATGCTGAAATAGGAGCAATTGAGGAAAGTTTCAAGATAATCGGTGAACTCATTGAACCCAACTGTCTTGTCTTGATTGAAACAACAGTCCCTCCAGGCACAACCGAGTATATTGCCTATCCGATTATCAAAAAGGCCTTTAAAAAAAGGGAAATTGAAACCAAACCCCTTTTGGCCCACTCTTTTGAAAGGGTAATGCCTGGGCGGGATTATGTAAGATCCATACGAAATTTCTGGCGGGTCTGTAGTGGCATAAATAAAGAAAGTGAAGAAAGGGTGGTGGCCTTCTTGGGCGAGGTTATTGATATTGAGAATTATCCATTAACCGTTCTTGAAAAACCTATTGAGAGTGAGACATGCAAGATTGTGGAAAATAGCTACAGGGCTACAATTCTTGCCTTTTTAGATGAGTGGAGCCTTTTTGCTGAAACCAACGGGGTTGACCTCATCAAGGTTATCGATGCCATCAAGATAAGACCAACTCACAGCAACATAATATTCCCTGGGCCGGGAATAGGCGGCTACTGTCTGCCAAAAGACGGTGGCTTAGGGCTATGGGCATACAAACACCTGCTCGGTTTTGAAAGCGAGATATTCAAGATTACCCCTGAGGCCATAAATATCAATGATACCAGGGCCCTACATGCTGCCCAGCTTGTCAGGGATGCCCTGCGCAACATGGG
>JAUWZV010000092.1 GCA_030615105.1 Desulfobacteraceae bacterium | reverse complement strand
GGTAATAGAAGAAAGTAATCCAAGGGGGATAACCCAGAGCCCTATTATGGGAACTACTGTCAGGTTAGCCGGAAGGGCTACAATGGAAAAGCGATGGAAATAATAGGCGATCAATGGGATTGTTATAATCATAGCCGCAGTTGTTACAGCAATCAGACCCAAGGTATATGTCAGAATTGGATGTAGTATTTGACTCCCTTTAAAAGACTCGTTGCCCATTTTAAATTTTGGTATTCGTTGAATGATTAAAGGGACCAGCCATAGAATCCCAGCTACAGCTACAAAGGATAGCTGAAAAGAGGTGCTAAAGAGGGCATCCCCTTTAAGGGCAAGTATAATAAGGGCTGCCAGGGAAAGGCTGGACCAGACATCTTTTTCCCTGCCTATGATAAAGGACCATAAGAATACCAGAACCATCACAGAAGCCCTCTGGGTAGAAAGTTGAAGACCAGTAAGCAAGGCATAGGCTATCACTGGCAAAGTGGTTATAATTGCTGCAAATTTCCTTATTTCTGTCATAAGAGTCAAACGATAGGAAAAGGATAATAGCCACCTTAGAGACTTAAAGAATAGCCAGGCTACCAAACCAAGGTGGAGACCTGAAACAGCCATTACATGACCTACGCCTGATCTATCGAATGGCTCTCTTAGCTTTGATGTAAGACCTTGCCTTTCTCCAAGAATAAGGGCAGCATATATAGGATTTGAGGTATGAGAAAGCCTTTCTTTAAAAAATCTTCTTAAAGGACCTCTGACCTTCTCTAATGTTTTTCCTACAAGACCAAGATCTCCCTCTCCCATTGGAACAACATATCGTCCATCGGATACTATGGCCATAAAGGAAAATCCCCGGCTTTGCATAAGAAAACGGTAATCAAAGCTGCCTGGGTTATTAAAATTTTTAAATTCCCTTAACTTAGCAGGAAAGCGGATTCGTTGACCAACTTTTAGACCACCCCGGTATCCATATATCTTTAATAGTAGATTGATCTTAGCTCTCCTGACTTCATTAGGGAAAAAGATTTTTTCTGCGTGAATAGGAAGGGTGGCCACGTTGACTCGTACCCTGGCCGGGCCATAGATTGTTCCCTCAATAACCACCCTCTCAGTCTTATTTATTATTTGAGGCAACCCAGATAGGGTGGTTTTGTTTACCTGGGAGTTGATTCCTATTAACATGAATATGGCCAATAAGGAAAAAGAGCGGGCTTTTAAAGGGATGATGAAAAATATCCCGAGACATAATAAGATGGCAAAAGGGAAAAAAAATACAGGTAGGTTAAAATTAGTCAGGATATTATGACCAATGAGGATCCCAATAATGGTTGCACATAGTGCGGGAATGAGAGGGCGAGAGAACATAGGTGCCAGGTGTCTACATAACCCAAGATCTTAAAATTTATCCGCCTGAGGCGGATTTATGTCAAGCCCGCCCTGGCGCGACGTGAGTGGAACAAGCTGTTGTCGCTTTATTATTAAGGAAGCGATATCTATAAAACTCAGTCCTTGTATGCCAGGTCTGGGCCAGGGTTTTTGCTTATTTATTTGGGTAACGGTTAGGGTAACGAAGCCCGTATCGGTAACGGTTAAGGTAACGTGGAAATAAAAAGACGAATGACGTTACCCCGCCCGCCTCGCCTGCCCTGCCCCGTTCCGGGTCGCGACGGGGAAAGCGAAGCCGATGGCGGGCAGGCGAAAAACGAAACGGGCATCCCCAACAGTATAGTCGGGACAGGCTCCACCGTAACCCATAAACGTTACTCAGTATTTTGTATTTTCTTACTGACAGTGCCTCGTCGGTTTGCCCGTCTCCCGAAAGTCGGGATACGGGCCGGGAAGGCAGAGCTTCGCTAATACTTTTCACGCCAAATCTTGGATCCAAGAAGGGATAACTTCAGATCGAGGTCTTGATAACCCCTATCAAGATGATATACCCTTGAGATCTCTGTCCGTCCTTCTGCTGCCAGAGCAGCGAGAACAAGAGAGGCACTTGCCCTCAAATCAGTAGCCATGACCTGGGCTCCAGATAAATTTCTCTTGCCCCGAACCAGGGCCTGAGCTCCATTAATCTCAATATCTGCCCCCATCCTTCTTAATTCACTGACGTGCATGAATCTGTTTTCAAATATCGTCTCTCTAATCATACTCCATCCATCAGCAATGCACATCAGTGCCATAAATTGTGCCTGCATATCTGTAGGAAACCCAGGAAATGGCATGGTTTTTATATCCGCGCTTTTAATTTTATCATGGCCTATAGCAACAAGGTCTTCTCCTTGTTTTTCTATTTCCATGCCAATGTCAAGAAGCTTTTCTATTATTATTTCTATATGATCTAAATTACACCCCTTTATCTTTATCTTCCCCTTTGTTATACCTGCAGCGATCAAAAATGTTCCTGCCTCAATCCGATCAGGTATAATACCATACCTAATAGGATGTAATTCCTTTACCCCGGTAATGGCTATGGTATCGGTACCTGCCCCTTTTATTCTTGCTCCCATTGAGTTTAGCATATTTGCCAGATCAACAACCTCTGGCTCTTTAGCAGCATTGTTTAAGGTGGTAATGCCATCCGCTTTAACAGCAGCCATCATCAGGTTTTCAGTTCCATTAACTGTAGATATCTCAAAAAATATGTTAGCTCCTCGAAGCTTATCAGCGCTGGCAACTACATATCCATGTTCCAAATGTACGTCCGCTCCCATTGCAGATAGGCCTTTTAGATGTAAATTGATCGGCCGAGCACCTATGGCACAACCTCCGGGAAGGGAAATTTTCACCTTTCCAAGTCTGGACAAAAGGGGACCTAAAACGAGTATAGAGGCCCGCATGGTCTTGACTAAGTTGTAGGGGGCAATATAATTATTAAGGTTATCTGAGTTTACTCTGAGGGCTTGACCATTTTCCTCGAAGACAACCCCGAGATTTGACAAAATCTCTTTTATAGTCCAGATGTCTTTTAATTTTGGGATATTATCTAATGTATGCCAACCATCTGTCAGGAGACAAGCTGACAGTATTGGTAAAGCGGCATTCTTGGATCCGCTAATTATCACCTCACCTTTAAGTGGATCTCCTCCCTCAATAACGATTTTATCCATTCCTCTTTTGAGCCTTTACCAGCCGGTATTTTTTTTGGTAATCCATGAAGCGTTCTTTGTAGCTAAAGGATTGTGTTGAATCTAAAAGATATAATGCCCTTTCCGTCTGATCTGGATCCATTTCTATCAGGAGCCATCCACCAGGTTTTAGATAGGTTCCACTTTCTTTAATTATTCTTTTAATAAAGTGCATACCATTTTCATGCCCATCAAGGGCAATTCGAGGCTCAAAATGACGTACCTCTGGGGGCAGTGTTTGAAATGCCGCAGTAGGAATATAAGGAGGATTAGATATGATCATATCAAAGGTAATAGAAGAGTTTGAAAAAGGTTGCCAGAGATCACCTTGGTAGAATTTTATTCTACTATTATTAAGATTATGGTGTTTAGCGTTATCTCTGGCCACAGCCAAGGCCTCAAAAGCAATGTCACTTGCCCATATGGTAGCGCTTTTAATTTCTTTTGCTATTGTTATAGCTATCGCGCCAGATCCAGTACCTAAATCTAATATCTTTGGTTGGCCACTGTCTGATAACAGATTGTTTTCCTTGATCTTAATTGCCTCTTCAACAAGAACCTCTGTCTCTGGTCTTGGAATCAAAACCGCCGGGCTAACTAAAAAGTCAAGGGACCAAAACTCCTGATGCCCAGTAATGTATTGAACGGGTTCTCTTTTTAGACGTCTCCTGATAAGTGACCGATAATTAGCTATCTCTAAACTATTTAATGGATGATCGAATTCAAGGTAAAGTTCAACTCTACTTTTTTTTAGTTGGTGTGCCAGTAATATCTCGGCACAAAGGCGGGGGCTCTCTATCCCTTTATCTTTGAGAAACTCGGCTGTGACATTTAAGATTTCCTGGATAGTCCATCTTTTGTATGTCATGATGGGTGGGTTACTTGGCCTTTCTTGGACTCTGCCTTAAAATGAGCTAAGAGCGGATGCAAGATTAAATCAAGTTCACCTTGCAGAGCCTCCTCAAGTCTATAAGTTGTCAGCCCGATTCTATGGTCGGTCACCCTTCCCTGGGGGAAATTATAAGTTCTGATCCGCTCACTTCTATCACCCGATCCCACCATATTCTTGCGCTCCTGAGAAATTTTTGATTGCTGTTCTGCCTGTTGCATGTCTAACAAACGAGACCGTAGAACCTTCAGGGCCTTCGCCTTGTTTTTGTGCTGTGACTTTTCATCCTGGCAAGAAACCACCAATCCAGAAGGAATATATGTAATCCTCACAGCTGAATCTGTAGTGTTAACACTCTGGCCTCCGGGACCTGAGGATCTATACACATCCACCCTGAGATCAGCCGGATCAATTGATACATCCACCTCTTCTGCCTCAGGCAGTATTGCTACTGTCACAGCTGAGGTATGTATCCGGCCCTGGGTCTCAGTCTCGGGTACCCTCTGTACTCTATGAACTCCACTCTCATACTTTAGCTGGCTATATACCCTTTTTCCCTCTATTAAGGCAATGATTTCCTTAAAACCACCCAGGCCTGTAGGGCTTTGGCTCATGATATCCATTTTCCAGCCCTTTTTTTCTATATAATGGCCATACATCCTAAAAAGATCTGCGACGAATAGGGCTGCCTCTTCCCCTCCAGTACCTGCCCTTATTTCAAGAATGACATTTTTTTCATCCTTTGGATCTTTGGGAAGGAGCAAAAGTCCCATTTCAGATTCCAGTTTCGCTAACTTATCCTTTAATTTGTTTATCTCTATCTGAGCGAGTTCCCTTATCTCCCTGTCAGAATCATTGAGGAGGCTTCGGGTATCTTTAATCTTCTCTTTTGTTAACCTGTACTTGCGGAAGGTATCAACAATAGGCTGAAGACTAAAATGTTCTTTTAGATATTTCTGATAGAGGCTTTGTTGCTGAATAACCTCCGGTCTACTCAGTTCGTATTCCAAAGTATCAAGCCGTCTTTCTACTTCTTCAATTTGGGAGAACATAATCTAATATTCACTTATTTTTTTTATTGTTTTTACTATTTTCCCCGATCTTCTCGTACTTACGTCTGAACCTCTCAACACGTCCCCTGGAGTCGACAATCTTTTGTTGTCCGGTAAAGAGAGGATGACATTGAGAACATATCTCTACCTTAATCTGTTTAACAGTGGAAAAGCTTTCAAATTCGTTGCCGCAAGCACAGTGGACAATTGTCTTATGAAAGGGGGGATGGATATCTTTTTTCATACTCCAGGTCTCCATTTATTAAAGATTAAAAATTATAAGTGCCTAAAGTGAGCCCGCCCTGGTGCGACATGATTTGAATATACGCTTGCTTCTGATGTATCACCAATCCTGGTTTATCCTTGCTGACTCAGGTTTTGCCAGGCCTGCCCGCCATCCGGCAGGCGGGTCTGGGCCAGGGCTAAAGTGCCCGCCCGCCTCGCAAGCGAGAGCGTTGCGGGCAGGCCTAAATTTAAGGCAGCAAACCCAACAAACCCAAATTATTGATTCATTGATGCCAAGAATTCTTTATTGTTCTTTGTCCCTTTTAATTTTTCCAATAGGAACTCCATAGTATCAACCGGCGTAAGAGGGGCAAGGAGTTTACGCAGGATCCAGATGCGATTAAGGTCTTCTTCCTCGATCAAGAGTTCCTCCTTCCTTGTTCCTGATCGATTGATGTCAACGGCGGGAAATATTCGCCTGTCACTAAGTTTTCTGTCGAGATTGACCTCCATGTTACCAGTACCTTTGAACTCTTCAAAGATCACCTCATCCATTCTGCTTCCCGTATCAATCAGGGCAGTGGCAATTATTGTTAGACTTCCTCCCTCTTCAAGGTTCCTTGCGGCCCCAAAAAATCTCTTCGGCCTATGAAGAGCATTTGAATCAACACCTCCAGATAAAATTTTGCCACTGGGTGGAACTACTGTGTTATATGCCCTAGCCAGACGAGTAATACTGTCTAAGAGGATAAGAACGTCCTTTTTATGCTCTATCAATCTTTTTGCCTTCTCGAGTACCATCTCAGCTACCTGTACATGACGTTGAGGAGGTTCATCAAAGGTTGAGCTAATAACTTCAGCCTCCACAGAGCGGGCCATATCAGTAACCTCTTCAGGTCTTTCATCGATTAAAAGGACTATTTTATATATATCCCTATGGTTTTTGGTCACTGCATTTGCAATGTCTTTAAGAAGCATTGTCTTTCCTGTTCTGGGTGGAGAGACGATCAATCCTCTTTGTCCTTTCCCTAATGGGGTCATTAGATCCATAATCCTGGTTGAAGGGTTATCAGGGTCTGTTTCTAATTTTATTCGCTCTGTTGGGTAAAGAGGGGTCATATTATCAAAGAGTATCTTATCTACAGCTACTTCTGGGTCTTCATAGTTGATATGCTCTACCTTTAGCAAAGCAAAGTATCTTTCCCCTTCCTTTGGTGGTCTTATCTGCCCTGAAACAGTATCGCCTGTCCTTAAGTTAAATCGTCTGATCTGGGATGGTGAGATATACATATCGTCAGGCCCGGGAAGGTAGTTAGAATCAGGGGAGCGGAGAAAACCAAAGCCATCTGGGAGGATCTCCAACACGCCTTCTCCATAAATTACACCATTTCGCTCTGTCTGGGCCTGCAAAATAGAAAAAATGAGATTCTGTTTCCGCATACCAGTAGCACCAGTAATTCCAACTGTCTTAGCCACGTCTATCAATTCACTTATATTTTTATCTTTAAGCTCAACTAAGTTCATCTCTTACTATACCTCTATAGATCTGCATATATTCATCATTTTTCTTTTGTCTCTTTTCTCACCCCGTTGGTAAAAAAAGAGGGATATAGTTTATAACCTCAAATGAGGTACTTCACTATACTTTCTTATAACTGAAAATTATGAGTAAACGCCGATTATTAAGTAGACCTTCAAGGATGAAAAATTTAATAAACTAATATAGCGAGGAATGCATTTCTTGTGGATGTATAAAATATTACTCAATATAATATAGCTCTAATGCCCTTATGTCAAGGGATTTTGCACGTTATTTAACATTTATGATTTTTGATTCTCATTTAACCATTTTAGAAGACAAACCATATCCATTGGAGTGGGGGCCTCAAATTCTACATATCTCAATGAATCGGGATGAACAAATCCTAATAATTCGGCATGGAGCATCTGCCTTTTTACTAAACCAAGTGTCTCTCTGACTATCAAAGACTGTTGCCTCCACCATCTTCTTCCGTATCCATACAAAACATCACCTACTACTGGATAACCCATATAAGACAGATGAACTCTTATTTGGTGAGTTCTACCAGTATAAGGGCTTATTCTTAAAAGGGAAAATCCAAGAGAAAATATAGATATGACCTCCCACTCAGTCATGGCCATTCTACCCTTTAAAAGAGAGACTCTCATCTCTTTTCTTCTTACAGGGTGTCTACTGATAGGTAAGTCTACTATCCCCTTCTCTTTTTCTACATTGCCATGGACAATGGCCAGATATCTTTTTTTTACCTCTCTTCTTTTGAATTGTTGGGTGAGGAAATTGTGGACCTGGTCACTTTTTGCTACTACCATCACGCCTGAGGTATCTTTATCAAGCCTATGAACAATCCCCGGCCTTGTCGGGCCACTAAAAGAAGAGAGGTTTGTGCATTTATAGAGAAGGCCATGGACCAAAGTCCCTGTATAATGGCCAGCAGAAGGGTGAACTACCAGGCCTGGAGGTTTGTTGACTACCAAAATCGAGTTATCTTCGTAAAGAAGATCAAACTCTATATCGCAAGATGCCTCTAAAGGGGGCGATGGGGAAAGAAATGAAATCTTTATCGTGTCGCCAGGTTTTAGCTGATAACCAGGCTTTTTTCTCTCACCATTAACTGCTATGGCACCAGTCTTAATTAGGTTTCGAATCTTAGCCCTGGATAAATCCAGGGCTTTATGATCAGAGAGAAATTTGTCAAGCCTAACATCTATATCTGCTGATGATTGATGAAAGATGAAAGTCTTCTCCATGGTGTTTACCCTGTTAGGAAAAAGCCTCGCCCCGTTAGATATGAAATATTATCCAGGGTTCGTCCCACTTGATTGATTTTATCTAACGGGGTAAACCATTTATGATACAAAGAATAAATAAGTTTGAGCGGGTTTTAAGACATCATTTAAACTTTCTAACAGGGTTTACCACAACTTTCTATTAACGTATGTCTACACTTTATCCTGGGTTTGCACAAAGAGATTTGATTGAATATCTCTTTCTACATCTTCTTCCTTCATGTTCTTAGCAAGGGAGATCTCCTTTATAAGCAGACTTCGGGCTGTATCCAACATCTTTCTTTCTCCAAAGGAAAGTCCCTTATCCTGCTTTATTGTACTTAAATCACGGTATACTTCTGCAACCTCAAAAACAGAGCCACTTTTAATTTTATCCATGTAATCTCTGTATCGTCGGTTCCAGGTCTGATTATCATCTACAGATATATCCCTCTTTTTAAGTATGGATAAAACCTTTGATACCTCGTTCTGGTTTATTATTTCTCTTAATCCAACATTTGTAGCGTTTGAAGATGGGATCATAATAATCATATTGTTTTCAAGTATTCTAATGACAAAAAAATCTTCCTGACAACCTGAAATTTTCCTATTCTCAATCCTCTCAATAATCCCAACACCATGTGCTGGATATACTGCCAAGTCCCCTATCTTAAACATTGTTACCTCCTGTTAACTTAAGTAATTAGATATCCAATCGTGAAAACTCTTTATCTTCTAAATGAGGCAGCTTCATTGAGGTTTACCCTGTTTTTATCTTAAAAATACACCAATCACAGGTAGTATCGGTGCAATTACAAGGGATACGACCGCCATCAATTTGATCAAGATATTCATTGCCGGTCCAGATGTGTCTTTGAATGGATCACCTACTGTATCACCAACTACAGCAGCCTTATGGTTATCGCTACCCTTGCCTCCTAAATGACCTGATTCTATGTATTTTTTGGCGTTATCCCAGGCACCGCCTCCATTGGCCATAAAAAGGGCCAGAAATGCGCCCATGACCGTAGCACCCAGAAGCATTCCGCCCAGTGTCTCTGGGCCCATTAGAAAACCTACAGCCACGGGAGTAAGAATAGCAACCAGACCTGGTGCCACCATCCTCTTAAGGGCCGCCTCAGTTGCAATAGATACACAGGTTGCCGGATCTGGTTTAACCCCTTCTTTCCCCTCAAGAAGCCCGGGGATCTCTCTGAACTGGCGTCTTATCTCTTCCACTATAGAAAAGGCAGCCTTACCCACTGAGGTCATGGTCATGGCTGCGCAAAGCATAGGTACAATACCACCTATAAAGACCCCTATCACAACATAAGGGTTCATAATGCTTAGCTTTGCTACTTCAACACCTGCAGCCTGGGTGTAGGCAACAAAGAGGGCCAGCGCAGTCAGGGCTGCGGAGCCGATGGCAAATCCTTTACCTATTGCAGCAGTGGTGTTACCTAAAGCATCAAGGCCATCGGTGATCTTTCTGGTTTCAGGGCCAAGCCCTGACATCTCTGATATACCCCCAGCATTGTCTGCTATTGGTCCGTATGCATCTACGGTCATAGTGGCACCTACAGTTGCCAGCATTCCCACTGCAGAAAGACCGATACCGTATATCCCTGCGGCCTTAAATCCTATGAATGTAGCCACACATATGCCTAAGATGGGGAGATAGGTGGACTGCATGCCCACAGCTAAACCAGCAATGATCACTGTTGCAGGGCCTGTGGCTGATTGACCTGCAATACGTCTGATGGGTGGACCCGAGGTGTAGTACTCTGCCAGAAGGCCAATGGCAATACCGCAGAGAAGACCGGAAAAGGTAGCCCAGAATGCTCCCCAAGGCATACCGAGCGATTTGATAATGATGGCTGTCAAGACCACAAAAACAGCAGCTGCCACAAAGGTTGTAGACCTAAGGGCAGCGGCTGGATTTCCGGCCTGAAAGATCTTGATAGAGAATACACCCACAAAGGAACTCAGCAATCCTGCCATAACAACAAGGATGGGCATTGCCATATATTTTAACTTTATTGCTATCGGGGATAACCCTTTCAGAATGGGAAATTGATCAAGAAACTCAGGCGTAATAGATAATGTGGCTGCAATTGCGATGGTAGCAATTACAGAGCCAACATAGGATTCAAATATATCCGCCCCCATC
>JAUWZV010000067.1 GCA_030615105.1 Desulfobacteraceae bacterium | reverse complement strand
ACAAATCAGGGCAGAGATCTGTAAAATGTTTTTTTATAAGGGTTTCGGCTGAAAATTATTTTGTAAGCCTCCAAACCTGATATGGTTTAAAGTCAGCCGTTTTCTTTTAAGGAGAAAACGGCTTTTTATGTTATAAATGATTAAGATATTGACAATAGCAGGTTCAGATAGCGGTGGAGGGGCAGGGATTCAGGCGGATATTAAAACCATATTTACTCTTAGGGCCCATCCCTTAACTGTAATAACCTCTTTAACAGCCCAGAATTCCCTGGGGGTGGATAGCATTCTTCAGGTTCAACCTGATTTTGTTGTTGCCCAAATGGAAAGTGTGATCAGGGATATGTCTCCCAATGCAACAAAGACCGGGATGCTCTTTAATGTTGGCATCCTCAAGGCTGTGGTGAGAACAGTTGAAAAATATAAATCACCCTTGCTTGTAGTAGATCCTGTAATCCTATCGTCAAAGGGAACGGTTTTGCTGGATTCCAATGCTATAAATATAATGAGGGAGCAGCTCTTTCCACTGGCTACTGTTGTGACCCCCAATTTACGTGAGGCCGAGGTTTTGAGTGGCCAGAAGGTGAGTAATGTAGAAGAAATGGTAGCAGCAGCAAAGCTGATCAAGGAATTAGGTCCCTCTAATGTTATTATAACAGGAGGTCATCTAAATACGGAATGTATAGATATATTATATAATGGTACGGGGGTTTATAATTTTGGCGGACCTCGGTTAGAATCCGAGCATACCCATGGAAGTGGTTGTGTTTTTTCCGCTGCCTTGGCTACATTTTTGGCCATGGGTAACAATGTCAGAAAAGGGGCTGAGATGGCCAATAACTTCACAAGAAAGGCAATCAGCAAGGGATTCAAAGTAGGTAAAGGCCCTGGGCCTGTCAACCCACAATAAAGATGGAAAAGGAGAAAAGATATAATGACTCAATTAAAAGAGGCAAAGAATGGGGTTTTGACCCCGGAAATTAAATATATAGCTGAAAAAGAGAAGATCGATCCATCCTACCTTGGAGAAATGGTGGCTAAAGGAAGGGTTGTTATCCCGGCAAATAAAAAGCACAGGAATTTAGTCCCATGCGGTATTGGTGAAGGATTGTTAATAAAGGTGAACTCAAACATCGGGACCTCCTCCGATCATATTGATTTAGAAGAGGAAATGGCTAAGCTAAAAGTCTCTATTGAGGCAGGAGCAGATACCGTGATGGATCTCTCCACTGGTGGTGATATTGACCTGGTAAGAAGGAAAATCATAGGGGCATCGAAAGTGCCTATTGGAACAGTTCCCATATACCAGGCAGTGATAGAGATAGTCGAGGAGTTAGGTGGTCTTATTCACTTAACTGTGGATAAACTATTTGAAATAATAGAAAAGCAATTATCCGATGGGGTTGACTTTATTACTGTCCATTGTGGCCTTACTCTTAAGGGTCTGGAGATGCTAAAGGCTCAAGGTAGAGATCTTGATATTGTTAGCAGGGGAGGGGCATTTCTGACTACCTGGATGCTGTATCATGAAAGAGAAAATCCATTATTTGAATACTACGACAGGCTCTTGAGCATTGCCAAAAAGTACGATGTTGTTCTCAGTCTCGGTGACAGCCTTAGGCCTGGCTGTCTGGCGGACTCCACTGACAGGGCCCAGATACATGAACTTATGACCTTAGGTCATCTTAACAAACTGGCCCGGGAAGAGGATGTACAGGTAATGATAGAAGGGCCAGGCCATATCCCTTTACATGAGATCGAAACAAACATCAAACTTGAGAAAAGCCTCTGTAACAATGCCCCCTTCTATGTGCTCGGGCCCTTAGTAACTGATATAGCTGCTGGCCATGATCATATCGCCTGTGCTATAGGTGGTGCTGTAGCCGGATGGTATGGGGCAGATTTCCTCTGCTATGTAACACCGAGTGAGCACCTTTCCTTGCCCTCAGTGGATGATGTTCGGGAGGGGGTTATTGCCACAAAGATTGCTGCACATGCTGCTGATATTGCCAGGGGTAATAAGCTTGCTATGGAGCCAGATAAAAAGATGGGTATGGCACGAAAGGATCTTAACTGGGAAAGACAGATGGATCTTGCACTTGATCAAATAACGGCCAGAAAATACAGACAGAACAGGCTACCAGCACAAAATGATGTATGTACCATGTGTGGCAAATTTTGCGCAATTAAGCAGGTAAAAGAATATTTCCATGGTTGAAAGTTCAAAAAGACCACAGTCTCAGATTTTGATATTTACAGACTTAGATGGTACATTGTTAGATGATAAAACGTATGGTTTCAAACCAGCACGGCCTGCCTTAAAGCTTATTCATTCACTAAAAATTCCCCTTATCTTAGTAAGCAGTAAGACCAGGGCTGAAATTGAGTTTTTTAGGAAAAGATTGTCTCTTGATAGCCCATTTATTGCAGAAAACGGTGGGGGTATATTTTTCCCAGATAGGTTTAAATTGCCTAAAGACTGCCTTTATGAAAAGGTTAATGGTTATAATGGGATATTTATAGGAAAGCCAATTAAGGAGGTGTTTGAGAGAATCCGTAAACTAAAAGAGAATTTTCTATTCAAGGGTTTTTCAGAAATGCCTGTTAGAGAGATTGCTGCTGTGACTGGCCTCACGTTAGAGCAGGCTATTCTTGCCTCTAAGAGAGAATTTGATGAACCGATAGTGTTAAAGAATCCCCTCAATGATAGGGAGATATTTTGCAAAAAGGCCTGCGATCTTGGCCTTGATTGTGTATACGGGGGGCGATTTATTCATCTTTTTCTCGGCGGGAACAAGGGTAGGGCTGTAGAGATAGTGCTAAATATTTATAGACAACTAAGAGGACCTATTTTTTCTATTGGTCTTGGAGACAGCCCAAATGATATCTCTATGTTAAGGGTGGTGGACAAGGCTGTTTTAATGCGAGATAGAGATGACACCTATATAAAAGGTCTGGTTCATCCAGATCTCACCAGGGCAGAGGGAAATGGTCCTGAGACATGGAATAGGGAAATATTAGATATTCTCGCAGATTTTTCTCCCTGACTCGGGGTTTTTATCATGATTCATACAATAAGATGGGGAAGCAACTGTATTTATATTATTGATCAGAGAAGGCTCCCCCAAAAAAAGGAATGGCTTGTTTGCCGATCTCTTCAGGATGTTATTACTGCCGTCAGAGAAATGGCTATAAGAGGTGCTCCAGCTATTGGGGTGGCTGCAGCAATGGGCCTTGCATTAGGTTCTCACTCTATTAAGACAGAGAAATACGGAACATTCAGGAGAAGATTTTTGGAAATGGCCCAGCAAATGAAATTAGCAAGGCCCACAGCAGCTAACCTTAGGTGGGCAGTGGAGAGGATGATAAGGATTGTGGAAAGAATGCATGATAATAATGTGAAGGAGATTAAAGAGGCTATCAGGAAGGAATCCCAAATCATCTTAGAGAAGGATATTGAGATAAATCTCAAGATCGGCCAAAATGGTCTGGGACTCATCCCGGATGGAGCAACTATCCTTACCCACTGTAACGCCGGGGCCTTAGCTACAGGTGGTTATGGTACTGCTTTGGGCGTGATCAGGGCAGCTTATGAGGCCGGGAAAAATATCCATGTGATCGTGGATGAGACGAGACCATTGCTCCAGGGCGTGCGTCTTACAGCATTTGAACTGATGGAGGAGAACATCCCTGTTACAGTGATAGTAGATAGTGCGGCAGGTTATCTAATGAGAAAAAAGATGATAGATTTAGTAATAACCGGGGCTGATCGGATAGCCTTAAATGGGGATATGGCCAATAAGATCGGCTCCTACCAATTGGCCGTGATAGCAAAGGAGAATAAGATTCCTTTTTATGTTGCCGCACCCATTTCAACCTTTGATCCTGACCTAAAGAACGGAGATTTAATCCCTATTGAAGAAAGAGAACCAAAAGAGGTAATTTCCTTTGCCGGTCATCTCATTGGCCCAGAGGGTGTCGATGCCTTTAACCCTGCCTTTGATATAACCCCGGCCAAATACATTTCCGCTATAATTACAGAAAAGGGAGTCATCAAACCACCTTATAGAAGAAGTATCAGGAATCTATTTGATACAGAAGATTATAGTGGAACCTAATAAAGTTATAGTCGGCGTTTTTTTTATTGACAAAGCCTTTTTATTTTATTTATACTTTTTGTACAATTTTTCAAAGGCAAGAGATATGGCAAAAAAAACGTACTTTTCAATAAACAAGTATTTTATTTATTACTTTTTTTGCCTTATCTCTGTCCGCGGACCTGATTGAGCGAACCAAAAAGTAATTACCAGGCCGTGGAAAGATAAAAAATTTCCACGGCCTTTTTTATTATGGCTCAATACGGAGTAGTGGAGAAAAAGCGTTGGAGAGGCCACAAAAATCCGTCGTAGGGTCGGTCCGCCCTGGCGCGACAATTCTGGGTATTTGATATCGGTATCATTCTTTACAGGGTCCCAATACCAAATAACCAACTTTCAATAACAGGTCTGGGCCAGGGTTTTTATACCCGACCGAAATCGGTGGCATGTAAATAAGCCTAAGGCTTATAAAATGCCACCCTATGTGGAAACCATAAAATTCCCACTAATCCGCGATGACCCTTTATTATTAAACCCTAAAGAAGAGAGGATAGCAAATGTCTGTTTCAAAAAAAATTAGGAGTTCAATTGAGAAGGCGTCATGGGTAAGGAAGATGTTTGAAGAGGGTGCCCTTAGAAAGGCAAGGTATGGCCCTGATAACGTCTTTGATTTTAGCTTGGGAAACCCAAATCTTGAACCTCCGGCCAAGGTTAAAGAAATTTTAAAGGAATTAGTTTCTGACAATTCTTCAGGCATGCACAGGTATATGCCGAATGCTGGATTTGTTGAGACCAGGAAGGCTGTAGCTGATTATTTGAGCAAGCTGAATAATCTTTCCTTTGGCTCTGATGATATTATTATGACAGTGGGAGCAGGTGGGGCATTGAATGTGGTCCTGAAAACTATCCTCAATCCAGGGGATGAGGTAATTATACCAGCACCCTATTTTATGGAATATAATTTTTACATTGACAATTATGGCGGTATTCCCAAAACTGTCAATACCAACCCTGACTTTTCTCTCGATCTTTTTGCCATTGAAAAGTCTATAAGTTCCAATACCATAGCGATATTGATAACCAACCCCAACAATCCAACAGGAAGGATCTATAAAAAGAAGGAACTGGATCAATTGGGGAAACTATTAACCCAATACAGCCAAAGATATGGGGGGGCTATCTATCTAATATCTGATGAACCATATAGCAAGATCATCTATAATGGTTTGACATGCCCTTCTATCTTCGATGTATATAGAGAGAGTTTTTTGGTAACCTCATTTTCAAAAGATCTCTCTTTACCCGGGGAAAGAATCGGATATATCGCTGTTCATCCCCTAATTGCGGATAAAGATATCATTATAGAGGGACTCATTCTATGCAACAGAATTCTTGGATATGTGAATGCCCCGGCCTTGATGCAACGATTGATACCCTTTCTTTTGGATGGGTGTGTTGATGCAAGCCTCTACAGACAGAAAAGAGATATTCTCTGTAGAGGCCTGGAGGCGGCTGGCTACCGTTTTGCCATACCAGAAGGGACCTTTTACCTTTTTCCGGAAACTCCTATACAAGATGATGTGAAATTTGTCAGGTCTCTTCAAGATGAGAATATTCTTACTGTTCCGGGAATAGGTTTTGGTGGCCCTGGGCACTTCAGGATAGCTTACTGTGTAGAAGACAAGACAATTGAAGGAGCCCTCCCCGGTTTTGCCCGGGTAATGGAAAAATATAAATAGGTGGGTTGTTATGTATTCAAAAGTTCTTCTTCTCAGGTTTCCTCGAGAGATTGTTAATAAGGCTATTGTGGTCAATTTGGTAAAAAGATTTGATCTTTCCTTTAATATACTAAAGGCTACAATCTATCCCAGGAAAGAAGGCCTCATGGTTATGGAACTAACCGGTGGTCGGAAAAACTACAACTCCGGTGTCAGATATCTGAAAGATCTTGGTGTAAAGGTAGAAAGTATAGGCCAGGATATAAAGAGAAAGGAGGAAAAATGTTTTCATTGTGGCGTCTGTACAGCAGTTTGTCCTACAGGGGCCCTATTCATCGAAAGACCAGATATGATTGTTGCCTTTGACAGGGATAAATGCAGTGCCTGTGAGCTATGCGTATCAGCATGCCCCACCAAGGCCATGGAAGTCAATTTCGACAAAAGCCTGCTCGATTAATTCTCCAACCCTGAACCCTTGTAATGTCAGTAGTCCGTCAACAAACTCTAAGCTCAAGACATGACTAATAGGGAAAAAACCATTGCCGTAGCCCTTAGTGGCGGGATGGATAGCTCTTATGCCGCAGCCATGTTGAAGGATCAAGGATGCAATATTGTAGGAATCCATCTTCTCCTTCCTGTCCCACCCAAAGAAAGGGCAGAAAAAATAAGGATAATCAGGTTACTTTCTGATAGGCTAAATATCCCCTTATACATTTTAGATGTAAAAGATTTTTTCCAGGAAAAGGTCATCAATTATTTTATCAGTTCTTACTATCTGGGTCTAACACCCAATCCTTGTGTTGTTTGTAATTATTTTGTCAAATTTGAACAGATTATTGAGTGGATGGATGAAAAGAGTATTGATTATCTGGCCACTGGCCATTACGCAAGGTTAAGGAAAGGTTCAAATGGAAGATATCTGGAATTATTTAAAGGAAAAGACGACCAAAAAGATCAATCCTATTTTTTACACAGGCTGAACCAATCTCACCTATCAAGGACAATATTTCCATTAGGGGATATGACTAAGGCGGATATATACCTCATGGGAAAAGAAAAGGGGCTACTACAGTCGATTCAGCCTGAAAGCCAGGAGATATGCTTTATTCCTGATAACAATTACAGATCATTTTATAAAAGACAGGTCGATAAAAAGATACTATCACCTGGAAATATAATTGACCTCGATGGTAATATACTGGGTGCTCACACTGGCACCTATGGCTATACAATTGGGCAAAGGCATGGTCTTGGGATAGCTTCTCGAGAGCCTCTCTATGTATCTCAGATCAGACCGGAGACAAGTGAGGTTGTGTTAGGTCCCAGGGAAGCATTATTTACCAAAACTCTCACAGCAGAGGATTTTAACTGGGTAGTTGCTCAACCAGGTGAAAAGAGGATAAGGGTGCAGGCACAGATAAGGTACAGACACAAGGCAGCCAATGGTACTCTCACCTGTATTTCACCCAGTCTTGTCCAGTTTGAATTTGATCAACCCCAATGGGCAATAACCCCTGGCCAGGCCCTTGTTTGCTATGATGGAGAAAAGGTTCTTGGGGGAGGCTGGATAAGAAAATTGTAAATAGTCATGGGATAAAAGGGTAATGAGGCATTTTCTTCAGTTCCGAGGCTACCGGCCTGGTCTTTTCTACGACTTATCTGTGGGGGAGTCTTGCCCCCTCCGCATTGCCCCGCTATTAGCGGGACCTGCGGTTTCCCCCATAGATAAGCCGTGAAAAGGACAGCGGCCTCCCACCAGTCACCTCAGAAAAAGCCTCATTACCCCTATACAAAATCCTAAATGTTAGAACCCTTTGATCACTGACAAAAAATCAAGATATAACATGCCAAAACTATTTAAAATTATCACTCTCGGGTGTAAGGTAAATCAATACGAGTCTGCCTTTATCGAAGAATCATTGATGAATATGGGCTGCAAAAAGGCAAATAAAGATAGTAAGGCAGAGCTTGTAGTCATCAATGGCTGTATCGTTACAGCTAAGGCAAGTTATCAATCCAGACAGACTATAAGAAGGGCTATAAGAGAAAACCCTAAGGCTATTATTGCTGTTATCGGATGCTATGGACAGGTCTTTCCCGGTGAATTATCTAAAATAAATGGAGTAGATTTAATTGCAGGAAATAAAGGAAAGAGCTCTCTTCCTGGGATTTTCATTAATGCAAGTCACCATAATCCGCCCCTTATTTTAAGGGAGGATTTCGGGGCCTTTACCCCTTTTGAACAGATTCCTATCAAAAGGTTTTCAGATAGAACCAGGGCCTTTTTGAAGATACAGGACGGATGCGAATCATTCTGCTCCTACTGTATTGTGCCTATAGCCCGGGGTCCTCTTAGGAGTCTTGAATCTGATAAGGTTGTCAGGATAATCAAAGGCCTGGAGAGAAATGGCTATAAAGAGGTTGTGCTGACAGGGGTTCACCTTGGGAAATATGGCTCAGATTTGATGAATGGCATAAATTTAAATAAGTTACTAATTGAGATTGGTAAAAATAGATTTCCATTAAGGATAAGGCTCGGCTCACTTGAGCCAACAGAGATAGAAGGAGAGTTGATTGAATTGATGGCCAGCCATGATTGGCTTTGCCGCCACTTTCATATCTCTTTACAGAGCGGTGATGATGCAATCTTAAAGAGGATGAAGAGGCCCTATGCAGCCAGGATGTTCACCAGTGTAATAAATGATATAAATCGTCTTGTCCCCAAGGTTTCTATAGGGGTTGATGTCTTGGTTGGCTTTCCAGGAGAAAGCGACAGAGCATTCAATAATACCTTTGATCTCTTAGAAGACATCCCTATAAGCTATCTGCACGTTTTCCCTTACTCAAGAAGAGAGGGGACTGCTGCATCAAGATTTTCTGATCAACTTGATCAAAAAAGGATCAAAGAGAGGGCCTTTCTCTTAAGATGTCTTGATAAGGAAAAGAGAAAGACATTCTGGGATAGTTTAGTGGGCCAAACCTTTTTGGTTCTTACTGAGGGATGGGTACCTGGAGATAGAAACCTAATCAGGGGCTTGAGTGATAATTATGTCAGGTTTACCTTTCCTTCCAAAAGTCTTATTAAAAATAAAATAGTTAAGGTAAGGGCAATAGGTGTAACAGAAAAAGGGATTAATGCTCAGCAATTAGTAGATTAGTTAAGAAGTTTATCTTATTTCCAAAATTTTGAATTCCTGGACACCTCCAGGGGTTTTTATCTTGATAGAATCTCCTTCCTCATTGCCAATAAGGGCTTTCCCTAAAGGAGAGGTAACAGATATCTTGCCATACTCAGGGTCAGACTCATATGGCCCAACTAACTGGTATATTACATTCTGGTTGTTACCAATGTTTCTTAGCTCTACTGTTGCACCAAAGACAATCCTCTCAGTTGGCTCTTTATCTATCTCAATTACCTCTGACCTGCTAATTGCCATCTCCAGTTCGTTTATTTTGGCCTCTAAAAAGGACTGTCTTTCCTTGGCTGCATGGTACTCTGCGTTTTCATTTAAATCCCCATGAGATCTTGCCTCTTCAATGGCTTTTATATTCTTTGGCCGCTCAACAGTAAGGATTTTGTGCAATTCCTGCCTTAATTTTTCCAATCCCTCTTTTGTAATTGGCAATTTATCTATCATGAGCAGTTTCCTTTCTATAGTTGGGCCTTAAATCAATCTTTTATTTTATAGTATAGGAATTTCCTTTTTCAGTCCTTGTAGGGGCGGCCCGTCTGCCTCGCAAGCTTGGCGAGCGGGCAGGCATTTATGACGCCCGTCATTGCGGGATTCGACCCGCCTGCCAGATGGCGGGCAGGTCAATCGAACCCCTACAGGTCCGCACCGAAGGTGCGATATGTTCATAATTCCCTGCAGCTTGCTTCAGGGTTTCGTCGAAGACACATTCCTTTCTGTCATTGCGAGCGAAGCAATCTCTTTGGCGTGAGACCCCCGCGTCGTTCCGAAAGCCTTCGGGACTCCTCGCAGTGACCATTGCTTTTTAAATTTAATAAACAGCAGCTTTCTGCAGGGAGGTTTGTTAAAGAAATTTATCATTTTAAATATAAACCGTCAAACAGATAATTTCCGGACATTAACCAAAATTTAATACCCTATTTTTTCAAAGCGTGGTCAAGGGTAGCCAAGTGTTAACTGAAAAAAGGGCATCTTATCTTGACAAGATGCCCTTTATAACTGGATTATAGTGAATTAGAGCTTTTTGACGTTCTTGGCCTCAGGACCTCGCTCACTTTCTTGCACCTCAAAGCTCACCTTATCACCCTCAGAGAGGCTCTTGAATCCAGGCGTATCAATGGAGGAGTAGTGAACAAATATGTCTTGACCGTCTTCCTGCTCAATGAAGCCATATCCTTTTTTATCACTAAACCATTTTACTGTTCCTTGTGCCAAAGTGCTGACCTCCTTTCTATGAAAAATTTTCTACTATGGTCCCAAGCCCCAGGTCGCCACTCTAACAAAAGGAAACAGTCCTTCAAAGCAAAACCGACCCGCAAATGTAGCCGGGCCATTACTTCTGAGCACCATAAGACATAACTTTGTCAAAGGTCAAGTGAAAAGAGACACGGTAACGTCAAAGTAGATTCTAACTTAATAAAATATAAGGATTCTCAAAATGCTTAAATCCCTGGCCCAGACCTGGCTTAACAAAATTGTGCTCCATATCTCCCATCTCCGAAGTATTACTGTGACAATATACCACTCCAAATAAGGCGCGCCAGGGCAGGCCGAAATTCGAATATCGAAATCCGAAACAATCTCAAAATCCGAATATCAAATAACCAAAACATTTCTGGCATTGCTGTAATAATCATGCGAAACTGTTGAGTATATCTTTCGTTTTGAATTTAGGATTTAGAACATTCGAATTTGGTCCGAAAATAGAATTAATTTTCATCCTTCGTGGTGCCCAGAATGGGCATGAGTGTTTGTTTCGGATTTCGTGCTTAAGATTTCGAATTTACAAAACATTTATTAAGCAAATAATCTTGATATTACATCAGGTTACCTCTTTGAATGACTTAGCCCTGTGTAAAGAGGGTGGGAAGACTCTTTTGCAAGAGTTGGGAAATCTTCACCTTTACAAGCTAAAAAAATATCAGTAATAAATTATAGCATCTTATGAGATAATAATCAGAAGAAGGGGGGGGATTAATAAGAATGAAGAAAATTATAAAGATGAGGAATATGTCTGATAATCAGGCTGGTATAATAACGAAAATAAATGTGACAGGAGAGATGGGGAGAAGGATCAGAGATATGGGGCTTGGAAAGGGGGCACCAATTCAAATTATAGGAAGGGCCCCTCTTTACGACCCGGTAGCTATAAAGGTTAGGGATTATACCCTGACCTTAAGAAATAATGAGGCTGACTACATAGAGGTTGAAATAGATGAGGGGGAAAAGGAGTGGCAGAAAAAATAAAGATTGCACTTGCAGGCAACCCAAATTCCGGGAAGACCACGGTATTCAATAGCATTACAGGTACAAGACAGCACGTGAGTAACTGGCCAGGTGTGACTGTGGAGAAAAAATCCGGCCTGATAAAGCATAAAGATACAGAAATAGAGATAGTTGATCTGCCTGGTATCTATTCTTTAACTGCTTACTCCATAGAAGAAATAGTGGCGCGGAATTTTCTGATTGAGGAAAAGCCAGATGCGGTTGTTGATATTGTGGATGCCTCAAATCTTGAGAGAAATCTTTATTTAGCTGTCCAATTTTTAGAACTTGGCATACCTCTTATCATAGCCCTCAATATGGTAGATGTCTCAGATGCCAGGGGTATAACTATTGATGTGAAAAAGCTCTCAGAGATGCTTGATGTCCCTGTTATCCCAACAGTGGCCAGATCAAACAAGGGCCTCAAGGAGCTCCTGGGTCAGGCAGTAGAGGTAGCAACGGAAAGGAGAGAATGGAAACCAGTTAACATCTGGTATGGAGGAGATATAATTGCAGGCATTGATGATATTGAAAAACTTTTAGAAAAAAATGACACTTATAGTAGCAAATACCCTACAAGGTGGCTTGCGATAAAATGTCTGGAAAGGGATCAACCTATCCTTGATATGATCAAGAGGGATGAGATGATAGGGCAGGAATGTTCTAAGATATGCGAGAAAATAAACAAACATATCTGGAGCACCCTGGATCAGGATGCGGAATCACTTATCTCTGATTATAGATACGGGTATATCGTGGGCATTACCAAAGAGATTGTTAAGCGGAAAAGAGAATCAAGGCTCTATCTTTCAGATAAGATAGATAGGGTGCTTACCAACAGAATCCTTGGGCCGATAATCATGCTATTAGTTCTCTATGGAATCTATGAGTTTACTTTCCGGGGAAGCGAGGCCCCAGTTACCTGGTTTGGAAGATTCTTTGAGTTGGTATCTACAATAGTGTCCTCTATTCTACCTGAGGGTATTTTCAGGTCTCTGATAGTGTCAGGCATTATAGATGGGGTGGGAAGTGTGCTAAGTTTCGTCCCGCTTCTCATGTTTATGTTTTTTGCTATAGCAATCCTGGAGGATTCAGGATATATCGCCAGGATTGCATACATGATGGATAGGATCCTAAGCTGGTTTGGCCTGCATGGTAGTTCTGTGATGGCTTTGATCGTAAGCGGTGGCATAGCAGGGGGTTGCGCTGTTCCTGGTGTAATGGCTACCAGAACTTTAAGAGGCTCAAGAGAGAGGATAGCCACCATGCTGGTCTTGCCTTTTATGAATTGTGGTGCCAAACTTCCTGTCTTTGCCATGCTTATTGCTGCCTTTTTTGCCAAAAATGAGGCCATGATCATGTTTCTCCTTACCCTCCTTAGTTGGAGCTTTGCCCTTATTGCTGCCAAGATACTCAGAGGGACGGTTCTTAAAGGGGCAAAGACACCCTTTGTAATGGAACTCCCCCCCTACAGGCCGCCTACCTTTAAAGGGTTGCTTATCCATACATGGGAGAGAACCTGGATGTACATTAAAAAGGCTGGCACCGTAATATTGGCCATTTCTATACTGTTGTGGATTATGATGACCTTTCCCGGGCTCTCTAAAGAGGAGATAAATTCCTTCAAGGATAGAAAGGAGGCCCTTATTCAGGAATTTCTCTCAACCCCTGGGGTAAATAAAATAGTAAAAACAGGGGAAGGGATTATTTCTTTTGATAAATACTATGATATCTATGCCCGAGGTTCTGAGAGAGAAAAGGAGATAGTGAGGGCCTATGATGAGCTAAACAACGGCATTTATAAAATAGATCTTGATAAACAAAGGGCTGCTCTCGAGGGATCTTTTGCCGGAATTGTTGGAAAGGCCCTAACTGCTATAACGAGTCCTCTTGGTTTTGAATACAGGCTAAATATTGCCCTGATTGGAGGTTTTGCAGCAAAGGAGGTGATTCTTTCTACCCTTGGAA
>JAUWZV010000040.1 GCA_030615105.1 Desulfobacteraceae bacterium | reverse complement strand
ATCCTCCCTCAGCCCATATGTCCTCATATCCCTGTACAGGATAAAGACACGCATATCTGGATTTATCTCTTTCAGGTGGAGGGCACTTAAAACTGAATGTGTACAGCATACCTTTGAGCAATATGGTCTCTCTGAAATCCTGGAGCCAACACATTGGATGAAGACACAGGTGCCTATATCACCTATCCTTTTGTCCTTTTCTATAAATAATCTATCCAGCTCAAGAGAGGTTACAACCCTTGGATCTTTACCATAAAGATAGTCATCACTCTTTAGCTCATTTGCACCTGTTGCAATAATGGTAACTCCATGCTCGAGTTTTTCTTCTTTTCCGTTAATGGTAATGGTGGTTGTAAAGTTACCCACAAATCCTTCTACCTCTTTTATTTCTGCTTCGAGAAAGGCTTCAATCCTTTCATCTGATTGGATGTTGTCAATAAGGTCCTTCAGATTTTCCTGTATATCCTCTCCATCCCAGGTATGATATAGATTGATGGCATTTCCCCCGAGTCTTTCTGACTTTTCAACTATATAGGTTTTATAGCCCTGCTCTGAGAGATTCTTTGCAGCGCTCATTCCTGCAATACCGCCTCCTATAACAAGGGCGGCCTGATTTATATCCAGTTCCACCTCTTCTAATGGCTCAAGTAGGGCCACCTTCTGGACAGCCATACGGAGCAGATCCTTTGCCTTTTCAGTTGCCTCCTGGGGGTTGCCTGAGTGAACCCAGGAGCACTGGTTTCTTATATTTGCCATTTCAAAGAGGTATTTATTTATGCCTGCATCTCTTACTGTTTCCTGAAAAAGGGGCTCATGGGTCTGGGGTGAGCAGGAGGCAACAACTACCCTGTTTAGTTTATGCTCCTCTATTGCCTTGGTGATATTTTCTTGTGTGTCCTGGGAGCATGAGAAGAGGTTTTCATCAACGTGGTTAACAAAGGGAAGGGACTTAGCATAGTTTACAACAGATGGTACATCCACAACACCTGCTATATTTATACCACACCTGCATACAAATACCCCTATCCTTGGTCTCTCCCCTATTATGTCTATCTCTTGTGGTAGTTGCCTTTCCTTTGTGAGTGTAAACCTAACATCTGATAAAAGGGCTCCAGCTTGAGCAGCATTGGCGCTTGCATCCATGACAGATGAGGGAATATCTTTTGGGGAGTGGAAGCAGCCGGAGATATAAATACCTGATCTTGAGCTACTTATTGGTCTAAAGGAGGTGGATTCGGCAAATGAGTCAGGGGTTAGCCTTAGGCCTAATTTATCTGCCAACTCAGTCGTCTCTTTGGATATCCCTATACCAACAGAGAGAACAACGAGATCGAATTTTTCATCAATAAGTTGACCGGCCTCATCCGTGTATGTTACCTCAAGATCATCTGTTCCAGGGATCTCCTCTATGGTAGGTATTCTTGATCTGATGAACCTGACACCCTCTTGTATTGCCTTATTATAGTACCTCTCAAAGTCCTTCCCGTATGTCCTCATATCAATATAGAATATAGCAGTATTAAGGCCATTCGTACTGTGATCCTTGGCAACTATGGCCTCTTTTATGGCATAAGTACAGCAAACCGCTGAACAGTAAGGATGGGCACCATCATGCACGTCCCTTGAGCCTACACATTGTATCCATGCAATCTTTTTTGGCTCCTTTTTATCAGATGGTCTTATGAGGTGTCCCTCATAGGGACCAGATGCACTCAGGATGCGCTCAAATTCAAGGCTTGTGACAACATTGGGCAGGCGACCATATTGATAGGTATCAAAGACTTTGGGGTCATATGTCTCAAAACCAGGTGCCAGGATAATTGAGCCCACATTAATATCCAGCCACTTCTCTTTCATATCATGATCTATTGCCTCTGCCTTACATGCCTCAACACACTGGAAACACTCACAGCACACCCCACAGTCAAGACATCGTGCAGCCTCTCTTGTTGCTGTCTCCTCATCCATGGCAAGGTTTACTTCATTGAAGTTTGTTATTCTTTTGCTGACTTCAAGTGTGGGGATAGGAGCCCTGGCAATCTTTGGCTCTTTTGGATCAATATCTTTGTAGATCTTCTCTTGAAAGGCATCCTCAACTAATGATGGCATCTCTTTTCCTTGTAGATAGGCAGAGATAGAGACAGCCACCTTTTTCCCATGTGCTATTGCCTCAATAACTGTCTTTGGACCAGTGACCACATCACCGCCTGCAAAGACCCCCTTCTTTTTTGTCTCAAGGGTCTCCGGGTTGACACTCAGGAGGTCATAGTCAGAGAATTCTATATCTTTAGTGTCATAGGCAAATGATTTATCAAGTGTCTGTCCAATTGCAGCAATTATGTGATCTGAGGCAATAAAGAACTCTGATCCCTCTATTGGTACTGGTCTTCTTCTTCCAGAGCTATCAGGCTCACCCAGGGTGTTTTTAAGGCACTCTAAGCCTTTAAGGGTGTTATTCTCTCCTATAACTGCTTTAGGGGTAACAAGGATATGAAGTTTTATATCTTCAGCTAAGGCCTCTTCAATCTCAAAGGGATCCGCTGGCATCTCATTTCTGGTTCTTCTATATACTATATGGACCTCATCAGCACCTAAACGTAGAGATACCCTTGCAGCATCAATAGCAGCGTTTCCTCCACCAAGGATTATAACCTTTCCTTTTATCTCTTTTATAGTTCCTAAGTTTACCTCCCTTAGCCATGGGGCACACTGGTAGAAGTTATTATAGTCATCCTCACCTGGGATATTTAGCTTCATGCCTTTATGGGCACCGGTTGCAATATAGACTGCCTTGAAGCCTTCTTTGTTGAGAAGGTCATCTATGGTTTTCTCTTTTCCTATTGGGGAGTTTGTCTTTATCTCTACACCAAACCTTTTTATATTCTCAATTTCTGTATTTAGCACCTCTCTTGGAAGACGAAATTCAGGGATACCTACTGCAAGCATACCACCTGCTACATCCAATGCCTCAAATATGGTAGATCTATAGCCATCGAGAGCAAGAAAATAGGCAGCTGCAAGCCCGCTTGGGCCTGATCCTATTATGGCAACTTTCTCTTCTTTTGGGATTATCTCTGGAACTGGAAGTGAGTGTAAGTCCACCTGATCAGCGGCAAACCTTTTTAGCTCCTTTATAGATACAGGCTCATCCAGATCCATGCGTCTGCATTGCTCTTCACAGAATCTCACACATACCCTTCCAAGGATACCTGGAAGGGGCATATCCTTCATTATTATCTCAATTGCCTCTTTGTATTTTCCCGCCTTTACCATGGCCACATAGCCCTGGACATTGATATTGGCAGGACAACTTGAGATACATGGGGGGCGGTCTAACTTTTCAATGGCATAGGCAAGGGGAACACCCTGGGGATAGGGGATAAAGGCTGCTGTCCTTGTATTTAACTTCTGGTTAAATTCATCTAAAAGCTCTACTGGGCACACTTGAGCACAGTCTCCACATCCGGTGCATTTGTCAGTGTCTATAAAGCGGGAGTGTTGGAGGACTCTGACCTTAAAGTTACCCTCTTCTCCAGTAATGCTATCTATCTTTGAGAGGGGTAATATCTCAATATTCAGATGCCGGCCGACCTCGACCAGTTTGGGTGAGATAATTCACATGGTACAGTCATTGGTAGGGAAGGTTTTATCCAGCTGGGCCATGACCCCTCCAATGACCGGGTTTTTCTCCACCAGGTATACATAGTAGCCTGAGTTGGCCAGATCAAGGGCAGCCTGCATTCCGGTGATGCCTGCGCCTGCAATAAGGATAGAGCCGATTTTTTTTTCAGACTGAGATTTGAAACTGGATGGTAGTTCTGATCCCATTTATTTCATTCTCCTGATGAATGCATTCAGTTCTGGGCTTTGCTTAACTTTCCTTGACAATCCATAAAAGTCATACCGGATCAAACTAGTACAACGTTTCACTAAAAGGTCTACATAATAATTGTCATTGCGAGCGATAGCGAAGCAATCTCAGTGGAATTCCAAGTTGTTAGAGATTGCTTCGCTTCGCTCGCAATGACTTCTTATATTGCGATCAAATTTAGGAAACGTTCTACTAGAAAGCTCTTCCGTCAATTTGTAGATATCCAATTCATAGACTTCCTTCATTGTTCACCCCAGTTTCAAGTTTCAAGTTTCTCTATTCCATTTTTGCCTGAGCAATGCCTTTGCCTCTTCAACCATTGCAGGGAGAGAGGGAAGGCCTACTTTTGCCCTCTTTTTATTATCGAAATCATCAATAATGTATATCTTGCCCTGATCCTTAAGAAGTTTTTCCTGAGTACTTACCCCAAGGGGAACATTCTTTTCACGAGTTGCAAGATTTTTAAGGTGATTTATTATATCCGTAATCTTCACTCCCATCGGGCAGTTCTCCTGGCAGGTATAGCAATCAGAACATAGCCAGATTATATTACCTCTTAATATCTCCTGTTTCAGGCCAAGAACAAGCATCCTTATAATGCGAAGGGGATTATAGTCTTCATTTGCCCTATGTACAGGGCAACCTGCTGTACATGTGCCACATGTAAAGCAATCCCTAAAACCACCTATAAAGTCAGCTGAATCAAGCTCTTCTATGAAATCAGTGTCAGATTCTAACAGATTAACCCTTTTCATCGCCTTCCTTTTTTTAATTTTTAGTAACTATTCAGCCACTAAGACCCCAAGACACCAAGATTAGAGAATTATTCTTTTAATACCCTTTTTGATGAGGGGCACATTAATGAGCCTTAGGCACATTAAAATTAATAAGAAAACCAAGGCGTTTACCGGTCAATTTCAAATGGCTAAGTATCTGTGCTTCCCACACAGGATTCATCTCGTCCACAGCTTTCAGTTCACAAATAATGAGATCTTCCACCAAAACATCTAAGCGTAAGCCTTCGTCAAAGACTATTCCATCATATACAATTGGGATATCTATCTGCCTTTGATATCCTAAGCCTCGTTTAGAAAGCTCATGACAAAAACAAACTTCATAAACTTTTTCAAGCAAACCTGGTCCTAATGCTTTATGTACAGCATATGCCGCATCTACTATTTTTCTTGCAATGCCTTCTTCCTTTTCAGATAAAGGGGTAAAACTCATATCTATCCTTTGTGTCTTGATGCCTTGGTGGCTACCTGGACAGCTGCAATTTCTAAATTCCTAAATCCCTAACTTAGCTGTCAATTCCTTGGTGCTGACGGAGTTAAGATTAAGACCGAGCTCCTTGCGACCAAAACCCATGGCCAGACCCACTATCTGAGGCAGATATAGGACTGGGATATTAAATTCACTTTCAAATTTAGTTTCTATCCCTTTTTGATTGGCATCAAACATTAAACTGCAGAAAGGGCAAACCAAATTCATGCAATCAGTTCCAGCCTCTTTGATATATTTTAGCTTTTCTTGCGCTACAGTAAGGGCTATTGCCTCATCTGAAAGAAGAACAGGTCCCCCACAGCAATCCTTTTTTCTTCTATATTGAATATTAGTGACACCTACTGCCTCAAGAATTAGTTCAAGGGTCAGGGGGTATTGGGGATCATCAAAGCCTTCATAGATATATGAGGGCTTTAGATAATGGCAACCATAGTGGGTAGCTACCTTCAGCCCCTTCAGATCCCGTTTAATTTCTTCTTTAATCCTCTCCAACCCGATATCTTCCAATAATATCCTTGCAAAATGCCTGACATTTATTGTTCCTTTGTATTCTTTACCTATCTTTGACAGTTCCTTATTTATTTGCTCCCTCAAGTTTTGATTATTGTTTAAATGAAAGGCTGTCTTTGTGAGCATAGAGGCACAGGCACTACAAAGGGCACATATATCCAACTCCTTCTCTTCTGCTAAACATAGATTCCTGGCAGCAAGGAGAATTGCCCCTATTTCATCAGATGCCTCAAGAGGGAAGCCGCAACAGGAAAACTCTTCGATATCTATAAATTCAAGACCCAGGCGCAAGGCTATGGCCCTTGCGGATAATTCATAATTTCTGGAGCGAGCTGGAATGGTGCATCCCAAGAATAGGCTATATTTCATCCTGCCCTCCTCCTTGAGCAATGATAAAAAAACAATTGAATAATTACAATATAGCTATAATGTGACTATATTAAAGTATAATTTTTGGGTTAAGATTATGTCAAGGGCTAATTTGTAAAAGACCTTGACCGCCTGGTATCCTTTTGTTAAAAAATGAACGATTATTCATATTAAAAAACTATAAAAAGTTTACTACACTTTTACTGCAGCCCTTAAAAGATATGAGACATAAAAATAACGAAAAATCCAGAAAGATAATAGCTGCTGCGACAAAGATTTTCGCCAAAAAGGGCTTTTACAAGGCCAAGGTTTCTGAAATCGCACAAGAAGCAGGAATAGCGGATGGAACAATCTATATCTATTTCAAACACAAAGACGACATCCTTATAGCCCTCTTCGAGGAAAAGATGAGGGAAGTATTAGATAATATGAAAAAGCAGATAAGTTTAGAAAGTGATCCATTTGCAAAGATTGAGAGGTTTGCCTACTTTCACCTCAAATTAATTGAAGATAACAAAGACATGGCCGAGATTATCCAGGTGGAGCTCAGGCAGAGCAGTAAGTTTATGAAAAACTATCAAAACAAAAAATTTGCCCAATACCTTGACCTAATCGGGGATATAATCCAAGAAGGAAAGGAAAAGGGTTTAATTAGCCAAGATATAATTCCTGGAATTGCCAAGAGGGCCTTCTTTGGTGCCTTAGATGAAATGTCGAGATTCTGGGTTTTATCAAAAAGGCGTAAATATGATGTAGAAACCGCTGCAAGACAGATCAGCAGTTATTTTATAAATGGCATAAAGAACTAGCGAAGCTTTGCTTTCCCGGCCCGTACCGGATCGAGACGGGCAAATCGACGAATTTATGTAAGTAAATATCCCATTGCTTGAGACGAAGCGATGTTGGTTTCGTCTAACGTTCTACGGTTGCGCTGCTGGTTTCGTATGACGTCAACCGTTAACCGATTCGATCTGCGCAACCGATAACCGTTCTACGATCCCAATTATCTTTTGCACCTTAGTGGCGCTAAAAAAACCCCTGGCCCAGACCTGGCATGCAAGGTTTGAGTTGTATAGATTACATTTCTCTAATATTACAGCTACAATAGCTTGCTAAAATTACATCGCACCAGGGCGGGCTTGACATAAATCCGCCTCAGGCGGATAAATCCGCCGTAAGTCTGGCGGATAAATTTTAAGATCTTGGGTTATGAAGACATTTAGACACCATTGGCTCAATGCAAAATGAAAAGTGCAAATTGACAAATGCAATATGAAAGAAATAGCCTTTCAGAATAATTATTGATGAATTCGTAAAAAGCCGAAAATGCTCCCTCCCCCTTGTCTCAGATCCCGGTCTCATAGGGAGCGGGGATGGGGAGAGGGCCTGCCCTGTTAAATGCCGCCTCTAGCGGCCCCCCTTTGGGAGATTTAACAGGATCTGACACCGGCGCTACGCTTCGGGGTTATTCATGGAAATAACTTTATATCTTAAAAAACAATTTTCCAATTTAGCCACATATGTTGTAATTAAAGTTTCACTATGTCCCAATTTAAGTTACTTAGGAGGGTGAAGGTGGAGGTGCTCCCCCTCCCCTTTATCCCCTCCCACCAGGGGAGGGGAAATGTGACTTTACGAGAACATCATTATTAGATCTTACTGAAATAATTTTGCAATTTACATTTTAATATTTTCATTTTTCATTTTTTAAAGCTTCTTTTATCTGATCTCTATTGACATAATAAACAATTTAGTGCTAAGGGTTTTAACGCAAAAAATGAACATGCCCAATAAATCGTGGAAAATGTAGGGTTGGCCTGCCCTGGCGCGAATTGCCTGAAACCTGCTGTTGTCACTGTAATATTTCGCAAACAGAAGTCGTAGAAATCAAACATTGTAAATCAGGTCTGGGCCAGGGGTTTTATACCCGCCCGCCTCCCCGCCTGCCGTCCGTCGGGCAGGGCCTGAGCGAGAGCGATGGCGGGCAGGCCCGACATTAAATAGGTGGCATATAAATAAGCCTAAGGCTTATAAAATGCCACCCTACATTTGTATGTTGGTTCAGGTTTTATAACATACAATAAGTCCACAGGATATTGAGCAATTACCAAAAAAGGGGTAAGTTTTGCTAGTATAATATGGCAAATCTCAAGAATTAATAGTCAAAGATAATCAGAAAGGGGGATAAAGTGAACATTTTAGTTTGTTTAAAACAGGTACCAGATACAGAAACTCAAATTAAAGTTGCTCCAGACTCTAAGTCAATCGTTACTGATAATATAAAGTGGGTTATGAACCCATACGATGAATATGCGGTTGAAGAAGGCCTGCGCCTAAAAGAAAAATTTGGCGGTGAGGTCACCATTATAGGGGTAGGACCAACAAAGGTAACGGAATCCATAAGAACTGCTTTAGCTATGGGTGCAGATAAAGGAATTTTGGTAGATGATCCAGCCCTTACCGGGAGTGATTCTCTTGGTACAGCCAAAATTCTTGCTGCAGTTATTAAAGACCTTGACTATAATCTTATCCTCTGCGGTAAACAGGGGGTTGACGATGATTATGGTGTTGTTGGCTCCAACTTGGCAGAACTCTTAGGCATTCCACAGATATCAATAGTTCTTAAATTGGAAGTTAGTGAAGACGGCTCCACCGTAAAGGCCCACAGAGAGGTTGAAGGTGGAACCCTTGTTATTGAGGCCTCTCTGCCGGCCTTAATTACAGCCCAAAAAGGATTAAACGAACCAAGATATGCATCACTGCCCGGAATAATGAAGGCCAAGAAGAAACCTTTAGATGTTAAGACAATCGCCGATTTAGGTTTGGATGCAAGCGAAGTTGGAGAAAGTGGGGCAAAGATAAAGATTATGCAAATCACACCTCCAGAAGAAAGACTGGCAGGGAAGATAGTAGAAGGTGAAACACCACAGGAAAAGGCCGCCAATCTGGTAAAATTACTTCACGAAGAGGCAAAGGTTATTTAGGGAAAAGAAATTTATTCTTTTTTAACAAAAAATATGTAACAGCTCAATAAGCAGGGGCGCTATAAAAGGCTGACGCCCGCCCGCCTCGCCTTGCGTCTCGCATGGCGGGCAGGCCCTAAATTCCTTATTTGGAGTTTACCCGTAAGGGTTTTAACCCGATTTATTGAATTGATACAAAAATAAAGGAGATTAAAATGGCACAGGGAATTTGGATAGTTGCCGAACAGAAAGAAGGGGAATTAAGAAAGATATCCTTTGAATTAGTAAGTGAGGGTAAGAGGCTGGCTGATAAAATGGGCCAGTCAGTAACAGCCATCCTTTTAGGCTCTAATATTAAGGAAAAGGCACCCGAGCTTGGCAAATATGGTGCAGATAAGGTTATTGTCGCCGATGACAACCGCCTGGCAACCTATACCACAGATGCTTATGTATCAGTCATCGCTGAGTTAGCACAGAAAGAAGAACCTGCTATCATCCTGTTAGGTGCTTCTGTACAGGGAAAGGATCTCTCAGGCCGGCTCGCTGCCAGGCTTGGAGTTGGTATGGCTCAAGATTGTGTAGAATTTTCTCTTGATAACAGCAACCTGGTTGCAAAAAGGCCTATCTATGCAGGTAAGGCCTATGCAACTGTTACATTTAAAGATAGCTCACCTCAAATAGCTACGGCAAGGCCTAATGTCTTTGAATTGAATGAGCCGGACGAATCAAGGTCAGCCGAGGTTATTGACGCCGCTTTCAGCCTTGATGATTCCCAGTTGAAAACAAAGGTTGTTGAGGTCATCCAGGAGGCAGGGGACAAACCGGATCTTACTGAAGCCGAACTAATCGTTTCTGGCGGAAGAGGAATGAAGGGGCCAGAAAATTATAACATTATAGAGGAATTGGCAGATCTAATTGGTGCAACTGTAGGCGCCTCACGTTCTGCGGTGGACGCTGGCTGGCGGCCTCACTCTGACCAGGTAGGACAAACAGGTAAGGTTGTATCTCCAAACCTTTATATTGCCTGTGGTATTTCAGGAGCCATTCAACACTTAGCTGGAATGAGTACCTCTAAATATATTGTAGCCATAAATAAGGATCCTGAGGCCCCCATCTTCCAGAAAGCCGACTATGGTGTAGTCGGTGATCTCTTTGATGTAGTTCCAGCATTAACAGAGGAGATCAAAAAGATCCTTTGATTTAGGGTTTGCTATTCCGCCTGAGGCAGATCACCTATTTGATCTCAGGCGGAATAGCTTTTTCAAACTGCATTACCAAAAACCCTCTTCCTGTATCCCCACCTTTATTCCAGCCAGGGCAAAGAATATCTCATAAAAAATATCTTGAACCCCATTTTATAAGAAAAAAAGAAAATAGAACCGTCCCCTTTCCACATCATCATGCTATTGCTTCTTTCTTGACACCTTGCTGTCTTTTCCCTACACTACTTCCAATAAAAAATAATTTTTACCATTTTTGTAACTACTCAGGTTCCAAGTTCCGGGGTTCACGGTTCATGGTTAGAGAGCGGTGAAAATTGAACGGTTTGAAGATATTGAGGCTTGTCAGTTGGCCTGGGATTTAACTCGCAAGGTCAACGAAAGAAAGGTAACCCTGAACCTTGAACTCTGAACTTGTGAACGCTCACAAAGATGTCTACGAGCAGGCCACACGAATCCCGCGTGGCGGGGCTGCCGTTCGTGGATTCATCAACTATCTCAAAAAATATGAAGAGCGCAAAGTAGCCAACCTTGAACCGTGAACCTGACAACCTGAGTGGTTACTCATTTTTGAGAATTCAGAAGAAACAATTGGCTTTGTATCATTATACGAGGTGCTGAAAATGAAAGACGAAGAAAAAACCAAAGAGCAACTCACAAATGAATTGAAAAAAATGCGCCAACGAATTGCTGAATTCGAATCCTCAGAAATCGAGCGCAAACGGATGGAGGAGGCGCTGCGTAAAAGCGAGGAAGCGCTTTCACAAGCAGTTGAGGGAAATTCAATAGCAACATTTATAATTGACAAAAAACACACTATCTCAAACTGGAATAAGGCCTGTGAAAATCTCACAGGCATCTCTGCAAATGAAGTGATTGGAACTCAAAAACAGTGGTCAGCTTTCTATCCTTCAGAAAGACCGGTAATGGCTGACCTTATAGTGGATAACTTGCCAGAGAAAGAGATAACCAGATATTACGGTAGCAAATATCAAAAATCTCCTCTTACAGAGGGAGCATACGAGGCTGAAGATTTCTTCCCCCATCTGGGAGAGAAAGGAAAATGGCTTTTCTTTACCGCAGCACCATTGAGAGTCTCTGAGGGTAAAGTCATTGGGGCAATAGAAACATTGCAGGACATAACCGAGCGCAAGCAAGCTGAGGAGGCGTTGGGGGAGAGTGAGGAAAAATACCGAAACATCCTTGAAAGCATTGAAGAAGGCTACTTTGAGGTTGATATTGCTGGCAACTTTACCTTCGTAAATGATTCAACGTACAGAATCTCTGGATACTCTAAAAATGAATTGATTGGTATGAATAACCGGAAATACATGGATGAAGAGAATGCCAGGAAAGTGTACAAGGTGTTCAATAGAGTCTACAAAACAGGGATATCTTCCAAAGTGCTTGATTGGGAATTGATAAGAAAAGACGGGACTAAGAAATTCGTTGAGATCTCTGTATCTTTAATAAGGGATTCAGAGGGCCATCCCACCGGGTTTCGGGGCATCTTACGGGATGTAACCGAGCACAAGCAGGCGGAGGAAGAGCTGCAAAGGGAAAAGGAAAAATTTCGCCTTCTTGTAGAAGAGTCTCCACTGGCAGTTTCTTTAATTGAAAAAGATGGCCGTTACAAATATATCAATCCTAAGTTCGTTGAAATCTTCGGGTATACTCTGGAAGATATTCCGACTGGTCGGGAATGGTTTGCAAAGGCACATCCTAATGAAGAGTATAGAAATCAAGTCATTTCTGCCTGGATCAGTATTCTGAGAGAACCAAAACGTGCCGATGCCCGACCGCGAATATTTACTGTGACATGCAAAGATGGCTCCGAAAAAGTGTTACACTTTTTTAGACCCGTAACGATGGAGACCGGAGAGCACTTTGTTGCTTATGAGGACATCACTGAAAGGAAGAGGTTAGAAGCCCAGCTCCTTCAGGCCACGAAGATGGAGGCCATTGGAACATTGGCTGGAGGGGTGGCCCATGATTTCAACAACATACTCCAGACTATTCGAGGATACACCGATCTGGCAATGATGAAAGTGGACGAAACAGATCCTTTATATAGAGACCTGAAGCAAATAGATCTTTCAGCAGGGCGCGCTGCAAGCCTCACCCGTCAGTTGCTTCTTTTCGGCCGAAGGCAGCCAATGGAGTTTACCCCTATCAATCTCAACACTATGGTTGAGAATCTGCTCAAGATGCTCCACCGTCTCATCGGTGAAGACATTTCCATCAAAACTGAGTTTGACCCTGAACTCTGGACAGTCCAGGCAGATGCAGGAAATATTGAGCAGGTAATCATGAACCTAACAGTCAATGCAAGAGATGCTATGCCGGAGGGGGGAAAAATTACCATCAAGACCGAAAATGTGCATGTGGACAAGAAATATTGCAAGACTTACACATATGCACGTCCAGGCAAATTTGTATGCCTAACGGTTGAAGACACAGGAATTGGAATGGATAAAAAGACCATTCAGCGCATCTTCGATCCTTTCTTTAGCACCAAGGGACCTGGAAAGGGTACCGGTCTTGGTCTGTCCGTTGTCTATGGTATTGTTAAACAGCACGAAGGATGGGTAAATGTCTATAGTGAGCCCGGGCAAGGATCAACTTTGAGGCTCTATCTGCCGGCTGTTTCCCTAAAGCCGGAAGAGAAAACTGAAGTTACGATCTCGTTAGAGGGGCTTAAGGGCAGTGGCGAACGGATTCTGCTGGTTGAAGATGACGAAGGGGTCCGTGAATTTGCCACAAGGGCTCTTGGTGAAAACGGCTATGTTGTATATGATGCCGCAAATGCTGAAGAGGCACTAAATATCTTTGAGAAAGAGGGATGGAATTTTGATCTCATTTTCACCGACGTGGTCCTGCCTGATAAAGGCGGTCTTGAATTAGTTGACCAACTCCTCTCACAAAAACCCGATCTCAGGGTTTTGATGAGCAGTGGCTACACTGATCAAAAATCGCAATGGCCAGTAATACGGGAAAGAGGGTTTCGATTTCTACAGAAACCCTATGCCTTAGCCGACCTGCTTCAAGCCATTAGAGAGGCTATAGGGCAAGATCGCAGTTTAACCTAAAACAGTTTCTTAAAGCCAAAGCCGACTTGTTCAAAATGGTCATCGTTGGTTAAAACCTCCTTAATGCCTGATTCTCTCATAACTACAAGTGAGGAGAAATCGCAGAATGAAATTTTAGGCCTATCTCGAAACTTTTTTAAAAGATCCCAGGCCTCTCTCCATCTGGGCGGGGTTATATTTTCTAAGATGATTTTGCTTGATGAGATTGCCTGTATGATGCCTTCACCAAATTGGATGACTCCGTCAATATTAGTTCTGCTTTTGAGTAAGGTAAAAGTTTCAGAAAGTATATAGTCCGAAGTGATAGATAAACCTCCAGATAATAGGTAGTCCTTGTAAAACTCAAAGACACCCTTGTGATGTTTATCGTTCTTGTTGGCAATGGCTACCCATCCCCATGTATCGAAGAAGATAGGTGTCATTTGGCTTCGCCATAAAGATATTTATCATGTGCATCTGATAAATCTTCGGGTCCGGTACAAACCCCTGCCGAATTTAAGAGTAAGTGAATAACTTCCTTTTCATCTTTCGGTTTCTTCCCTCCAGCGTGAATGGTTTTTTGCTCAAGCCAGTTTTCTATAGTTTTTTTAGGAAATCTTAAGAGTCTACCTATCCGGATACTGGGGATCTCTCCACTCTTAACTTTTCGGTAAACCGTATCCGGTGTTACCCCTAAATAATCGGCCATTTCACCCACTGTCATCAATTCTGACATTTTATCCCCCAAATTTAACTTAATCTAAGGATATAGAAAATGTTTAGACTTGTCAAGATCTTGGTTTACTTTAATATATTTTAATTGATTTTTATTGTGCTATATCTTCCGTCCCCTCCTCTGCTCTTTCACCACAACATCAGTTGAGGTTTTATGAATTCTTGAACAAACATTGATGATTTTTCAATATCCTTTGCCCAGAGAGCATGTCTGACGCATTTTGAATACCAACAAATTTGCCTCAACCTTTGAACCTTACTAAGATATTATTAAAACTTATATATTTGAGATGACCATAGTTGTTAATCCATTTCGATAGAATCCAGTATTTGATTAACAAGGATTTCCCGGTTCTGCGGCGTTATGCTGATCAGCATGACGTCATCACGATCCTTGATCCTTTGAATAAAAAGGTCTCCTTTTTGTGCAACCGATCCAATTGTCCAATTTGGTAAGTTCAATACCTTAATCAGAGTTTCTTTAAACAGGGAAGAGAAGCACTCCATCTTGCCAATCTCATCAATTACAACAATCTCATCAGCTCGAGCAGGTATCATTGAAGGAACTGCAATAGTCTCTATATCCCTAAGTTTAACCCCGTATTTACCTACTCTAAACTTACCTTTGATGTTTTGATGGGCCAGGATACCTTCCCTCCCATCCAATGTATTTATGGAAAAGCCCACCCTCCTACTCTTCTCTTTTATCTCTCGGGTAAAAAAACCGGTTATCGGCCTTCTTCCGATTCTATGGACAACCTCTTCTATCAAGGTTGATTTACCGCATTTAGGTGGGCCTGTAATAAGAATATTTCTTTTAGTCATGAACTTAACCGCCTGCGGCGAGAGTTTTTTGGACAGGATTAACAAGATTTTTTTATATTTTTTGTAACTACTAAGGTTGTTATGTTCACGGTTCTAAAGTTCACGGTTGGTTGCCTTGTTCTCTTCAAAACGTTCAATTTTCATCCCTCTCTAACCTTGAACCCCGCCTGCCGTCCGGCGGGCAGGCGTGAACCCTGGAACTGTGAACCTGAGTAGTTACTATTTTTTTGTATCCTGAACATCCCTGGCCCAGACCTGATTTTGCAAGGCACGAATACATGGCTGCAGTCAGCATATTTTATGGATACCTAAGTAGATTGTACATAAGTCGCGCCTCCCGATCCCGTACCGGTCTCGGGACGGGGAGGGCGGGCCTGTCTAAAAAAATGAAATTCCTATACCATCACGTTTATTTCCCAATCTTTCTAAAAATATAAGTTTGGCCGCTAAAGGGAGCAAGATCTTTCGACTCAATAGGCAGTTTTTCATGACTACCTATGATCAAAAAACCACCCTGTGCTAAACTATCTATCACCTTCCGAAAGGCAGCTTGCTTGAGTTCATCTTTATAATAGGTCAGGATACTGTTTCTTAAAAAGATGATTTGAAAGTTAAACTCACCAAGCCTAAACAAAAGATTATGAACCTTCCATAAAACCCCTTTCTTTAAGGATGGAGCGATTCTAAAAAGGCCCTCCTCCCCATTATGGATAAAATAGATTTCTCTCAATTCCTGCGGTACCTCCTTTAGACTGCTTAAGGAATATATTCCATCCTGAGCTCTTCTGAGGTAGACCGGATTCATATCAGTTGCCCACATCTCAAGCTCTGGCATACGATTAAAACGACCCCGCATGCTTTCCCACAATATCTTAAAACTGTATACCTCTTCACCACAGGCGCAACCAGCAAACCAGAATTTTACCTTCTTCCTATTGTCTTTTATAATATTTGGTACTACTTGATCTTCAATTATTTTCCAAAGAAGGCGGTCACGAAAAAAACGGCTGACAGAAACGGTCATTAGGCATTCACACTGCTGCCTTACCTCTTCATCCCTATCTAAATAGAGAAAATATTCATCTATATTTCTACATCTAAGCTGCTGCATATGCCTGTTAATCCTCTTTTTAACACCTTCCCTTACTCTCCTGTAACCCTCCCAAGAGTAGCTAAAATAATCAAGGAGTTGACGAAACTGTTGATCATCCATAAAGTAACCTTATACAAAATTATAGCGAACGACTTAAATAAGTTCATATTCAATAGCCTGTCATTGCGAGCGCAGCGAAGCAATCTCATGGGATTGCTTCGTCACTATCGTTCCTCGCAATGACTACTTTCTTTTGTCGTTCACTATAGAAATTATCCTGTGGAATGGAAATTTCCCTTGCTGATAGGGAAATATTATTAATTTTTTTCCTTTGTGTCTTGGTGACTTGGTGGCTGAATATGTACAAAATATCTTTAAAAATTCCTGTTAATTATGCACAAATCTTTGCTTTTTAAGCCATTGGAAGATAATATCATTCAATGCCAGGTCTGCCAGCGGCGTTGTAAGATAGCTTCTGGAAAGGTCGGATTCTGTAAAACTCGAAAAAATATGAATGGGGAGCTCCATTCACTGATTTATGGAAAGGTTTCCTCAATAAGGGTATCTCCAATAGAAATCAAACCTCTCTTCAACTATTATCCTGGAACCAGATGGCTTTCCCTGGGATCTCTGGGATGTAACTTCCTGTGTCCAGGATGTCAGAATTGGGAAATTTCCCATGCTGATATTAACAAAGAAATTCCTTCTACCGAATATATCTCCCCTGAAAAGGCAGTCCAGCTTGCAATAAAAGAAAAATGCAAGGGCATTTCCTGGACCTATAATGAACCAACACTATGGTTAGAATACACCCTAGATACCGCAAAAATAGCTAAGAAGCAAGCCCTGCTCACAAACTATGTAACCAATGGCTATATCACTCCAGAGGCACTAGATCTGCTCGGCCCTTATTTAGATGCCTACAGGGTAGACTTAAAGGCATTCTCTAATTATACCCACAAACGTATTGCAAATATTAGTGATTTTGAAGGAATTCTGAAAATCATCAAGATGGCCAAATACAAATGGGGAATGCATATTGAAATCATCACCAACCTTACACCCGGATATAATGATAATGAAGAGGAACTAAATAATATGGCACATTGGATTGTAGATCAACTGGGAGCTGAGACACCCTGGCATATCACCAGGTTTGTTCCCCACTTAAAACTATCTCATCTTAGCTACACTCCGATATCTAAATTGGAAAAGGTAAGGCAAATAGGCCTTGATAAAGGCCTGAGATATGTTTATCTGGGAAACGTACCTGGCCATCCAGCTGAAAACACCTATTGCCCTTGGTGTGGAAAACTTCTCATTGAACGCCGAAATTACCAGATACTGAAATATAACCTGGATGGAAATAAATGTAAGTTTTGCAATCAGACAATAGCTGGATATTTTGAATAGTCAACAACCACCCCTATCTTTAGTCTCTCACCCCAGTACAGTCGTTCCCCCTTACGGGGCAGGCAGAGCTCGCTGAGGCCCAGAGGTTCTGTTAAAGCCTTATATGTCTTCCCTTAAAAAGTGAATTTTTATCAAATCTTTAAAAATTTTTTATTTTTGACTTGACTTTCAGTAAAGCTTACAGTATTTATATCAATAATACTGTAACTCTTACTGTGAGGCTTTTGCAAAACCTGACATTTTTTGTCACCCTAAAAAAGAGGGTGGGCTTTTCTGAAGTAACTGGCGGTAGGGCGCTGTCTTTTCGCGACTTATCAGTGGGGAGAACCGCAGGCCTCGACATGTCGGGGCAATGCGGAGGGGGCAAAACTCCCCCGTAGATAAGTTGCTGAAAAGACCAGCCCGGGAGCCTCGGAACTGAAGAAAAGCCCATCCTCGTTAATAAAATATGAGTTATGCAAAGGTTTCACTGTATAAAAGGAGGAGACCATGAAACTGACAGAAAAGCAGAAGGAATTTCTGGGATATATATCCCGCTATATGGAAGACTGGGGCAGATCCCCCAGTTTTGAAGAGATATGTTCCCATTTCAGCTTCACCTCTTACAACACGGTTACCACCTATCTCAAGACCCTGGAACGGAAAGGCTATATCCGCCTTCCCCGCAAAAAGAACCAGAAGAGGGCCATTGAGGTGATCAGCCCTGTGGAAACCAGGCGATTCGAGTTTCCCCTCCTGGGAAGGGTGGCAGCGGGAAAACCTATCGAGGCAGTGGAAGAAGTTGATGCGATTGAAATCCCCTCATCCATGATAGGACAGGGAGACCACTTTGTCCTCCAGGTCAAAGGGGATTCCATGAAAGATGATGGGATCCTGGATGGGGATTTAATCGTGGTCAGGAAGCAACCGACGGCCGACAATGGCCAGACCGTGGTGGCCCTGATCAACAATGAGGCCACCGTTAAGAAATATTACAAGCGGGAAAATTATGTGGAACTCCGCCCCGCCCATACGGGTATGGAATCCATCATCGTCAAAGAGGGAGATCTCCGGATTGAGGGAAGGGTCGTGGGGGTTATAAGGCAATATAAGTGAACTAAAGTGCCTAAAATGCCTGCCCGCTCGCCAAGCTCATCTGCCACTTTCCCTGCCCGCCTCGCAATCGAGAGCGTTACGGGTACGGAGGTACGATCGGGCAAGGCCTTGCGAGGCAGACGGGCCTAAAGTGAGCTAAAGTTGATAATCTCGTAAAAATTCAAAAAGCATGTCATTGCGAGCGGAGCGAAGCAATCTCCTGTTGCATAACTCATTGTATTTATTAGATTGCTTCGGGCTAAAGCCCTCGCAATGACGCCGGGTCATAATTTTTTACGAATGCATCAAAGTTAAGAATGAAAAAATATTTAACGACTTATTTTATACCATAAACTTTAGCTCACTTTAGGCACTTAAATTAAGAAGTTTGGGTGGTGCTTACTGCCTACTGCTTACTTCCATTGCAGAATTTTGAGCCATGTACCGTCACATCATCCACCTTCATATACCTGCTTTTCCTATCGCTGTGGAACGTGTCTCCCAGCCAGAGCTCAGGGGTTGCCCTGTGGCCGTGGCCCCG
>JAUWZV010000151.1 GCA_030615105.1 Desulfobacteraceae bacterium | reverse complement strand
ATCCCGCATGATTTTTTCAACGCCATATTCCTTTGCATATCCATAAGATCCCATAAGCTCAACTGCATCTGATGCCACCTGCATAGCAGCATCCGTGGCAAAAACCTTGGCCATATGGGAATAATGGATGTTCCCCTTAGTAGTCATATTGACCCATGCTGCCCTCTGCCAAAGCAGACGAGAGGCATGTAGCTTGGTTTCCATATCAAAGAGCATTGCAGATGCCAGCTCGTGTTGGTAGAGGGGAATACCGCCCACCATTCTGGTTTTGGTGAAATCCAGTGCTAAGTCAAAGGCCCTCTGAGCCGCACCCAGGGCCATAGAGGCAGGTCCAACCCGGTTGTATATAAGGGTTCTCGCTAATATCTTAACCCCCTCTCCCATTTTACTCAGCATGTTATCCTTGGGCACACGGACGTTGTCAAAGATAATCTCACCGTTACGGTCTGCATGATGTCCCATTTTAAGCTCGTTTTTACCAAATGAAAGTCCAGGCGTACCTGCCGGCACAGCCACCAATAGTGAGCCCTCTTCCCCTAATTTCGGGTCTGTAGTGCAGGCAACTACATACAGGGAGGCAATATCAAAATTACTGGGCCACATCTTTCGACCATTCAATATGATTTCATCACCCTCTATCTTGGCAATAGTCTCCACTGTTTTAAATCCCATTGCAGCATCTTCAACATCTGTCCCTCCGGATGGTTCGGTAAGGGCCATACATACCAGGTGTGCTTCATCTTTGGAGGCAAATTTGGGAAACCATTCATCCCTTAATCCTTGGCTTCCCCTCATTAGAATTGCGGTTTGAGCCCACCAACTGGCTCCTATAGCACAGCCGATACCTACATCACCATAGGAAAGATTTTCCAGAACAATGTTGGCCTCTATACCCCTTCCTCCTGATCCGCCGTATTCCTTGGGAACCACCAATCCCAAAATACCAATCTTGGCCGCCTTCTCAAAAATTTCATCTGACAATTTCCCCTCTGAATCGTTTTCAAACTCTAAGCACACAGGTAGGATTTCTTCTTTGGTAAATTTTTTCACCGTGTTTTCCAAAATCCTCTGCTCTTCGGTGTATGAAAACTCTAACATATTATCAACCTCCTTTCGGTCATGTATTTTACCCTACAAATGATGAAACATAATTAAGTTCATTTAGCCATGTAGCTTTTTTGCCAGTTCAGCCACCCTCTGGCCAAGTTTGATCCCATTCTCCCCGGTCTTCTTATCAGGGGCCCCAACACAGGCAACTCCATAATGTCCTGTGGCTGACATCGGGTCACCTACGATTGTCATTCCATAAACCAACATGGTCTGGATAATGGACATCATGGTGGTCTCCTTACCGCCAGTTGGGTCTCCTGAGGTGGCAAAGGCAGCTCCCACTTTGCCTTCCATCTTCTTTCGCACCCCTATAAATTCATCAAAAATCTTTTTCAACTCGGCAGCCATGACCCCAAAATAGACAGGAGATCCGGCTATAATACCATCAGAGTCTAAGAAATCGTCCTCTGTTACCTCCTCGGTATTTTTTAGGAGGGCCTTTATACCCTGTACCTCTTCCACTCCTTGAGCAATTTTCTCGGCCAGTTTTTTGGTATTACCACCTTTTGAGAAATAAAGAATCAGTATCTGCATATTAAGACCTCCTAACTTAAATGAAACAATGATATGGTTTATCCTCTTTAAATTAGTTAAAATGATATATTAGGCTTATGATAATAAATCAAGTATGTTGAGCTGTCGGTTTAAAATCAAAGGGTTCAAAACCTTAGAGAAGGTCGATTTTTTATCTCCTTGCCCTTTGATAATATGGCATAGATTCAGAGATATAGGATTTGATGTTTGCAATCCTTGATGGTGGAGCAGGATGAGTGGATAGAAATTCAGGAGGTCGTGGGCCAGCTTTTTCATTCATCCTTTGCCAGAAGGGGATAGCCTCTCTTGGATCATATCCTGCCTTTGCCATCAACATAAGACCAATTCGGTCCGCCTCAGATTCATGAAGACGGCTGTATGGAAGCAGAAATCCCACACTGGCACCCACTCCGAATGCCGCCATAAAAAGATGACGGGTTTTATCCGGTTTTTTTGCTAAGGCTACTGACAGGGCAATCCCTCCCATGCTTGCAATAAGGGCCTGACTCATCCTCTCGTTCCCATGATTGGCTATGGCATGGGCCACCTCATGCCCCATAACAACCGCCAGGCCGTTTTCATCACGGGTAATTGGAAGGATGCCAGTATAAACCACCACCTTTCCTCCAGGCATACACCAGGCATTAACGACTTTATCATCCTCTATCAAGTTAAATTCCCATTGATAATCCTTGATCTGCCACCCCAAACCTGAATCTTTAAGAAATCTCTCTGCTGCCACAGCAATTCTTCCCCCAACCCTTTTAACCATTTGGGCCTTTTCCTGATCACTTGATAGCTTGGAGTCTTTTAGTACCTTTGAATACTGCTGGAGACTTAATGCAAGTAACTGGGAGCGGGGTAAGAGTTGTAAGCTCTTCCTATGAGTAAGAGGTACTTCTGCACATGTGACAAGAAAAAAGAGGAGGCAAAAGGCAATTAATGAAAGCTTTAAGGTAGGTGAAATAATACACCATCGGCTTGAGTAATTTTTCATGATAGCTACCAGCCTAAACTAAAATGGTCTCAAGATAATTTTGGGGCTCAAATCTTTGTTCTAAGGAATGCTACCCTTATCTAACGCCAAGCTGGAACTTGGATACTTGCTTAAAATAACCTTATCTTGCTGATCTGTCAAGGAGATTGGGGCTGGGAGATATCTGTCGCTCCCCCATATATCATATGAACAACTTTTCGGCCATTAAGGGGCTGCGTAATCTTATTGACCCTGGAAAAATTCATGAACTATAATAGGTAAACATCTTCATGGGAGGGGTTTGAGAGACCATCTATTCGTATCCAGCAGATACCTTTGTGGCCACCTTTATCGGATCGCCGTAGATGAATCTATATAGGGGAAGGCTCCTCCATAAGGATGGTCGCCCGCATTTCCAGGGGGCTGGCTTTTCTTTGGACCTCGAAGGGCTTCATTTCAATCTTCAGGAAGGGGAAGTGGAGGTGGGCATCCGTCCCGAGGACATTGGAATAAGTCAGGGTAGGGCTATGGCCATACAGTCAAGGGTGGAGATGATCAGCAATGTGGGCTCGGAAAAGTACATACACGCCAGTCTCGGCCAGGAGAGCCTGACGATCCGCTCTCCCAAGGAGGCCGCCATCCAACCGGGCCAGATCATCCCCCTGACCATCGACCCTGAGCGGGTGCATGTATTCTATGAAGGCCGCCGCATCTGAAGAGCTTAGGCGGGAGATTGTGGTAGAGGCTTGCGGTAGCCTCTTAAAGTTGATTCCGTCCCATGAGCGGCCACAGGCAGAATTGGGAAAGCCCGCGCCCCTTTATTAAAGGGGGACATCTTGCAGAAATTGCTTGACATCTAAGGGATGGGACGTCCCTGAAATATTGAAATTCTCATCATACTTGCCTGAATGAAAGGCGGTTGAAGATTTTTCTCTTTAACTGCCTTTTTCCTTTTTAAGCTAATGTGGCGGGGTTTGGGTCATCTGGCCGTCTGATAATCATTCTATCTTATGGGATGCCCTGAACCTACCATATCTTTTGGGTGACGTTTTTTGTGAAATATATTGCCAGAGACAGCCATTTTTTAAATACCTTGACCGCTCTACAATTTAATACGCCTAAGGCATATTTATACGCCTAAGGTGTATTTAGTTTGAATTAACCTTGACTTTTATACAATTATCCTCTATATTATCCTTGACTTTATGAGATATTAAACAATGTTTTCACGATCCATCTTGTTAAAATTCAATCAATGGGCCGATCAAAGCAATCGCAAGCCCCTAGTCCTGCGTGGTGCCAGACAGGTAGGGAAAACCACAGCCGTGGATCTTTGGGCGGATCAATTTGATCAGTATCTCTATTTGAATCTGGAGCTTCCGGAGGATAGAGCCCTATTCGAGCGGGATTTAGGATTTGAAGAGCGCGTCGAATCTATCTTCTTCTATAAAAACGCTATTCGAGACAGAGGGAAGGCTCTCCTCTTTATTGACGAGATACAAAACGCACCGCAAGCTGTAATGGAGTTGAGATATTTTTATGAAAAAGCGGGAAATATTTTCGTTATTGCGGCAGGTTCCCTGCTGGAATCGTTGATAGATCGGCATATCAGTTTCCCGGTCGGAAGGGTCGAATATCAGGTCATGCGTCCGCTATCGTTTCGTGAATTTTTAGAAGCCAGTGATGAAAATCAGGCAATACGAATCTTCGATCAAATACCGATGCCAAATTATGCCCACGAAAGGCTGCTGAAACTATTCCACCGATTTGCGTTCATTGGGGGGATGCCAGAAATCGTTAGGGTCTACCTTGATACCAGAGACCTGAACCGACTGAAGCCTGTTTATGAGAGCCTTATCGTTTCCTATCTTGATGATGTCGAGAAATATGCGTCCAATCAAACCCAGTCTGCTGTGCTTCGTCATATTATCCGAAACGCGTTTTTCGAAGCCGGCTCCCGCATTACCTTTCAAGGTTTTGGTAAATCGAATTATCGCTCGCGGGAGATGAGTAAAGCGTTTGCTGTTCTTGAGAAAGCTATGCTTTTACACCTTATATATCCCACCACGCATGCCCAACCACCTTTGTTGGCTGACCGAAAAAGATCGCCCAAACTACAACTTCTGGACACTGGCTTGGTAAATTATTTCGCAGGGTTACAGAAAGATCTGTTTCAATCCGCTGACCTCAACAATGTATATAAGGGCAAGATCGCCGAACATATCGTGGGCCAGGAATTGCTGGCAGTGAATACGTCGGTTCTGCATGGGCTCCATTTTTGGGTTAGGGAGAAAAAGCAGTCTAATGCAGAGGTGGATTTTATAGTGCCCTTCGGTGATTACCTAATACCCATAGAAGTCAAATCCGGCGCCGCAGGACGCTTGCGTTCTCTGCACCAGTTTATCGACCAAGCCCCTCACCCCTATGCTGTGCGGTTTTATTCAAAGGAGGTATGCATCGATACTGTCAAAACCATCGGCGGAAAGCCTTTCTTCCTGCTGAATCTGCCGTACTATCTTGTCAACAGGCTCGATGATTATTTGGACTGGTTTTTAAATGAGGTGAAAAAGAAATCACATAACTGACTTAAATTACTTAGTTCTTGACCGAAAACCTGGGAATAATGATTTTATATTTTACTAAAGTAATTTCAACAGGTTAAAATTACTTAATGTTTTCAATCCAAAATCCGCAATCCAAAATCCAAAATCGTGCCTGAATGGACTTTTCGTTCAGGCACTACTTAGGTTGCCATCTTGAATGAGGCTTTGGCGGCGTAAGATGA
>JAUWZV010000110.1 GCA_030615105.1 Desulfobacteraceae bacterium | reverse complement strand
TAAGGCATCTTTTATGGCCTCCTCTATCTGGGCCTCTTTAATAAGATACCTATAGGCATAGGCAGTTATAGCAAATCCCCCTGGGATGTTTACTCCCTTTGAGGTAAGCCTTTGATACATCTCTCCAAGAGATGCATTTTTACCTCCCACAAGGGGCACATCACTTATGCCAATCTCATCAAACCAGAGGATAAGTCTTTTTTCTCTTTCCAGTGCCATAGCAGTCTCCTTATTGATGGTTGAGGTTTTTGTATATCATTAAAAAAAGGATGTTGTCAATTTGCAAAAAATATTCTACCCTCCCAGAAAAAGAGCTTTGCCATGTAGGGCGGTTCAAAAGAACCAGTAAGTTTTAGTAGGGCTAAACTTTCTAATAGGGTTTACAAAGGGCACACTAATTTCCATAAAGGCATGTCCAAGGAATTGAGGGGTTGAGGGTTATGAATTGTGACGTGGAATATGGCACTTTCGGATTTTAACCCTGGCCCAGTCCTGGCCAAAGGCTTAGTAGTTTACTTCAAGCGCGTACTGGTTTATAGACTTAGTAGACTTATGAAAGCACATAGCACCAGGGCGGGCTTTAGGCACTTTAAACCCTGGCCCAGTCCTGGCCTATATGCTTAATATGCTGATTAGAGCACGTATTGGCTTATAGACATAGTAGGCAGATTAGAGAGCATAGCGCCAGGGCGGGCTTTAGCTCACTTTAGGCACTTAATAATGATAACCAAGGATAACCCGGCAATTTTGGTTATAGATATGGTCAAGGATTATTTTGATCCTCGACGTAATTTAAAGATAACCCCCTATGCCAGGGCAATCGTAAATCCTATAAAACATCTTACAAGTACATTTAGAAAGAATGGATGGCCTGTTATTTTTTCTACAGACTCTTTTAAGGCGGATGATTTTATCTTTAGTGCCGGAATGGAACCGGAATCGCTATCAGGAACAGAAGGTGCTCAGCTCATTGATGAGCTTGAGAGAAAACCTGGTGACCTCTGGCTTCCAAAGCCCCGTTTTTCTGCCTTTTTTCAAACTGGATTGGCAGAATACTTAAAAGAAAGGGAGATTACCATATGCGCTGTGACTGGAATAGCCACACCTGTTTGCGTGCTGACAACTGCCTTTGATGGTATATGCTATAATTTTAGGAGTGTTATTATCTCTGATTGTTCAGCGGCCGCATCCGAGAAGATACATAAGGACACCCTGAATTTATATAGGCAGACAGCTCTATACCCTCTTCTTAAGGTAAGTACCTCGTCAGAGCTTCTCTCTGATTTGGGAGTTGATTAACAGTTAGCGTTCAGCATTTAGCCGTCAGTTTTCAGTAGTTGTTGTTTGTTGTGTTTGTTGAGTTCATTTTAGGCACTTTAGACACTTATAACTTTAGGCACTTTTTATGATAAAGCCATGGCCAATAATTGAATCAACTAAAGGGCCTGACATGAGCCTTTTTTCTATTAGAATAAACCGCTGCCGTTCTCCAAGAACAGGCCAGGAGCACAATTTTTATATTATTGATTTTCCAAGCTGGGTGCAGATTATACCCATTACACCTGATGATCGCCTTGTTATGATCAGGCAATACAGGCATGGTTGTGGCCAGATTTTTTTGGAGTTACCAGGGGGATTGATAGATAAAGATGATCTCAGCCCTGATAAAACTGCCAAAAGAGAGCTCTTAGAAGAGACAGGATATCTTGCGGAAGATCTTTCTCTTTTAACAAGCACTTACCCACAACCTGCAGTCCTGAACAATATGGGACTGACTTATCTGACAAGGGGGGTAAAAAAGGTGACCGAACCTAACCTTGATGCAGCAGAGGATATTGAGGTATGTTTAGTTGAGCTCCAAAGGATTCCGGAGATGATCAGGGATGGAGAGATTAATCATGGCCAGACCGTCATGGCCCTAAGCTTGTATTTTTTGCTTAATAAATAAAATGTCCGAAGATTTATAGAAGAAGGCTAATATCTCTCTATTTAATATTGACAATTTTAGTAACTATTTTGTAGTTATAATGTAGCTATAAAAATCCGAGAAAAGGTGAGAAATAGATTAGCTTAAAATGGAGGAATAATTATGGGAAAGGTTGGAATTATTGGTGTTGGACAAAGCAGTTTTGTCAGAGGATATCCAGGCTCAATCAGGGAACTTGCCTTTGAAGGGTTTAAGGAGGCCATGGAGGATGCTAAAACGCAAATAAAAGATATTGATGCCTCTATAATTGCCTCCGCCCCTGAATACGATAAACAAAGATCTCCTGCTGGGGTGATTGCTGAGTATCTTGGGCTTATTCCTCAGCCTACCTTTTATATTGAATCTGTCTGTTCTTCAAGCAGCTCGGCTCTAAAGGTAGCCTATTCAATGATTAAGGCAGACCTACATGATATTGTTGCCATTATAGGTTTTCAGAAGATGTCAGAAATTTCATCCAGCGAAGCACAGGAGAGGATGGGGAGAGGGGCTGATATTCAGTGGGAATCTCCCTTTGGCACAATGATGCCAGCCTATTATGCCATGTATGCCCAAGCTCATATGGCTCAATATGGAACAACAGGGGAGGATCTGGCTAAAATAAGGGTTAAGGCAGCCACCTATGGTCAGATAAATGACAAGGCTGTCTACAGAAAGTCTGTAACCCTGGAAATGTTTACTGATCCTGAAAGCAATATGTCTGCTACCGTTGCAAAACCTTTAAGGGTTGGAGATTGCTGCGCCAATGCCGACGGTAGTTCCTGTATCATCGTAGCTAATGAGGAAAAGGCTAAGGCCATGTGTGATAAGCCTGTTTGGATACTGGGGCTCGGTGCAGCATCTGAGGCGGTTAATATGGCAGGCAGAGATCTTTTCACTGGCTTAAATGTAGGTATTGAGGCAGGAAAACAGGCATATAAAATGGCTGGGATTACCCCAAAAGATATAGATGTGGCTGAGGTACATGACTGTTTCACCATTGCGGAGATGATGGCATATGAGAACTTAGGGTTTGCTAATCCAGGAGAGGGGAAGGATCTGATCGCATCTAAGGAGACGTATAAAGAGGGAAGCATCCCTGTTAATATAGATGGGGGGCTTCTGTCTAAAGGACATCCTATCGGAGCTACAGGAGGTTCGCAGATCAGGACAATAGTGCTTCAACTCAGGGGAGAGGCCGGAGAAATGCAGGTTAAAGATCCAGAGATTGGTCTTACCCATAATATTGGTGGTGTTGGTCTTTATGGAAATGTAACTATACTTGGGAGATAAGAAAATGGCCAAAAAAGAAGTGGATGATAGATTTAAAAAATTTGGTACAGTAAGCTTTACAGCTATTACCAAGACGAATGATTTTATAAGCTATCTTGAGAAAGGAAAAGTAATGGGCACCAGATGCAAAGAGTGTGGGGCTATTTACTTTCCTCCGAGATCGGATTGCTCTAAGTGTTTTAATAGCAATATGGAATGGTTTGAGGTAACTGGAACTGGAAAACTTTTGAGCTTTAGTGAGTTAAAATATGGGCCGGTGGGATTTGAGGATGATCTTCCTTACACCATTGCCCTGCTTGATTATGGTGACTACAAGGTCTTTGGTAGAATATCAAAGGATATGCCCTATGAAGATTTAGATGTGGGAATGGAGCTAAAAACCGAGTTCAATACACTGCCAAATGGTCAGCTTAGTTATGTCTTCAAAAGGCCTTAAGGAAATCCTTTAATATTTAGCAAACGTCAGGGCTTATATCTCATAATCGTAGTGCGCTCTTTTCTCCTTTATTTTATCCTTTTCCCTTATCCAGCCTCCTTTGAGTCATATCACTTAAGGCACACAAGGAAATATGATGCCTGTCTGTTCTATGATAGGGTCAGGACATCTATACTATACAGGCAAATTTTTTAAAGACAGAGGAAAATTAATGAAGAAAATTCTGATGATTGATCCCGATAACTGTGTTGGATGCAGACAGTGTGCCCTTAGTTGTTCCTTTAATAAAGAGCATCTCTTCAGTTTGGCAAAGGCAAGGATAACAACACTCTGGGCATATAAGATAGATATGAATGTCCCCATGATGTGTCAGCACTGTGAAAAACCTCTTTGCATGGATGTATGTCCTATGGGGGCAATATCTCGCAGTGAGGAGAGTGGGGCCATAATTATAGACCCTGATAGGTGCATTGGTTGTAGGATGTGTATGGTAGTATGCCCCTTTGGTACTGTTACCTGGGATGAAGATACTAAATGTATGATAAAGTGCGATCTATGTGATTCTGATCCAGAGTGTGTTAAGCACTGCCTTTATGGTGCACTAACATGGTTGCCAGCAGATGAAGCAGCTATATCCAGAAGGCAATTAGGAGCAGGCTATCTTGCTGAGGCCTTGATCAAACTAAAGGAATAAGGAAAATTAACAATCTTATACCAAGCTGCAATCATGTCATTGCTCGCCCCGTTAAATATGGATCCCATAATTGTTCGCATATCCTGGAATTAGATATTTTGTATATCAATTCGACGGATGATTATTTTTTAGTATATTTAACAGGGCGAGGAGCGAAGCGACGTGGCAATCCGGTCTTTAGATTGCTTCACTTCGTTCGCAATGACAATTTTGGAAAGTAACTGATTGAACGCAACATTGTATTAATTATCAGGAGAATATCGGATGGATTACTTTGGCTATGCAGGTAAAGAGCTTTATATAGATCTAACAGATGGCGTAATTGAAGAGAAACCTCTAAACCTCGACATGGCAGTTAAATTTCTTGGTGGTATGGGTATCCAACAAAGGTTGCTATATGATCTTTTAAAGCCAGGAACCGATCCCTATTCACCAGAGAACCCAATTATCATTGGATCTGGACCATTGACTGGCACTGGTGCCCCTGGGAGTCCAAGGGTCATGGGCACTACAAAATATCCAGAAACCGGAGCTATTGGTTCAGCAGGCGGGGCTATGAGATTTGGATTCATGCTTAAATTTGCTGGTTATGATCATATCATAATAACAGGGAAGGCCAGTAAACCAGTATACATAAAGATTGTTAATGATGATGTCAAAATTTGTGATGCAACTCACCTCTGGGGGAAAGATATTGTCGAAACCACCGAAAATTTATGGGATGTGTATGGAGATTGTGGCGTGATTGCCATGGGTCAGGCTGGAGAGCACTTAGGCAACCTCGCCCAGGCTGCATGTGATCTTGGTTCCTCGCTGGGTAGAGGTGGTTTAGCCGGCATCATGGGTAGCAAGAATCTGAAGGCCTTAGTGGCCAGTGGTACAGGCTCGATAAAGATTGCAAATGCAGAAAGGTTCAATAAGGCACGGGAAACCTTATTTGAGGGAGCCAAGAGATATGCCTATCACGGTGATATAGTAAGGTACGGTATCATGCAAAGCTGGGCTAATTATAGAGTTCAATTTGGATACACTAAAAACCGTACGCTTGTGCCTGATCTAAAGATAATCGATAAAGGGATTGGTTTTGAGGCCTATAAAAAATTGGGGAAAACAGCCTTTGGATGTCCCTCCTGTTTTATTGCAGATAAAGAGATTGTCGAAATGCGCTCAGGTAGATTTAAAGGTCTTAAATGGTCAACGGCTGCATATCTAAACGCTGCAATACTTTCAACCAGGTTAGATCTTAAAGACTCCGGGGAGGCTGTAAAATTTGGAGAAGTAACGGATAGATTAGGGATAGATCAACTGGGATTTAGCGATTTGCTTGACTTTATTTTTACCCTTCATGAACAAGGAACTATAGGTAGATCCGATGTGGGCGGTCTACCTTTAAAGAGGGGAGATATTGATGTTGTCCTTACCTGGCTTGAGAAGACAGCTAACAGAGAGGGCTTTGGCAATGTGATTGCAGATAGTTGGCAGGGATTGATGAACGCCTTTGGTGAGGATCTAATAAAAAATAGCACCGCAGTTATCAAAGGAAGAGAAGGTATATGGGAACCGAGGATTTCGGGACTGGGGACAAATGAATTTGCACAGTTAACCTATCCCAGGGGGCCAAATGCTGAATCTGGTGGATCAGGTCTATATGCCCTGAATCAACCTATTGAAACTGTCAGAAGACATGCAGAAAGAATGGGCATGTCTAAAGAGGCAATTGATAGATCTTTTGACTCCCCCCTGAAGATTAATATAGGGAGGTTTGTCACATCCTCTGAGCATTGGCTCGCTTTATTTAATTCTTTAGGCATCTGCAACAGGCATGTAAACAACAGATTTTATCATATAGATATAATAGCGGAACTCTATTCAGCGGCAACTGGTATTGATCTGAGCCCTCAAGAGCTTATTAAATATTCTGAAAGGGTCTGGAATTTATTTAAAATGATCAACGTCAGGGAAGGATTTTCAAAGAAAGATGATGAGCCGCCCGAGGTGTGGTTTCAGCCCATGGTAACTCATGAAGGGAAAGAGCTCTATATGATGGATTATTACAAGACGAGAAGACTTACCAGAGAAGATGTGGAACAGTGGCTTAGGGATTATTATAATGAGAGGGGCTGGAATATTGAGACAGGTATTCCAACAAAGGAGAAACTCGTTGAGCTGGGACTTGAAGAGATGATTCCGAGCCTACAAAAAAAGTAGTGAAAACAAAGGATTTACAAATCGTTATAATAGGTAACGGTGTTGCAGGAAACAGTGCTGCTTCAGCTATCAGAAAAAATAGCAAAGAGGCCGCCATTACTATGATCTCCCAAGAGCCCTTTCCCGAATATAGTCCTTGTGTTTTGTCAAAAAGATATATTTCTGGGGAAATGAAAAAAGAGGATGTTTTTTTAAAGAACTTTAAGGACTATTCAAGGGATAATGTAAAAATTTTATTTGGACAAAAGGTGACAGGGCTTGAGACTCAAAAAAAGAAAGTGATTTTAGAAACAGGAACTGTAGGTTATGATAAGATGATAATTGCTACGGGTGGTAAGCCCTTAGTACCACCAATCCCAGGTGTGGACAAAGAGGGTATTTTTACTTTGAAATCTCTGGGGGATGCTGAAAGAATCTATAATTTTAATGGCAAAAAAGCAGTAGTCATTGGAGCTGGGCCCATAGGAGTAGAGACAAGTATAAGTCTAAAGAAAAGGGGCTTAAAGGTATCCTTGGTTGAACAATTGGGACAGGTTTTACCAACTATCTTTGATCAAGAAGCATCCTTGATTATCAGAAAGATTATTGAGGATTATGGGATCGAGGTTATAACTGGACAGAAGGCCATTAGATTTAATGGAGATGGCCACATTAGGAGTGTTGTTACTGACAGAAGAGAAATAGGATGCGACATGGTTGTTTTGGCCTTGGGAATAAGGCCTTCTATGGAACTTGCTCAAAAGGCAGGGATAGAAATAGGCTCCCTTGGTGGTATAAAGGTCAATGGGCAGATGATGACAAATGCTGAGGATGTTTATGCCTGTGGTGATTGTGTGGAATCAAGAGATGCCATTGCCGGTAAAGATATTTTATGCCTTCTTTGGCATAATGCTAAACAACAGGGTGAGATTGCAGGTTATAATTCAATTGGGATTAGAAAGAATTATTCCGGGGCGATGAATATTAGTGTAGTAGATATTCTTGGGACTTATGCTGTATCGATTAGCCATACCATGGAGAGTTTTAAGGAAGTAGTCCTAAAAATAATTGAGGGCAAAAGGGATGGCTATCACCGATTGTTGATTGCAGATGGAATCATAGTAGGTGCTCAAATTATAGGTAGGACAGCTGATATTGGACCTTTAATTAGTGTGATCCTGAGAAGAGATAATTTTGATAATATTCAGAAAGTTATAAGAGAGGGAAATCTTCTTTCAAAATACCTATGGTGTTACAGGTTATATCCATATATAAAATAGTGTATTTTTCTCAAATAAAAAAATATGAGCAAAAACCTTGCATCTGCTCAATAAAGCGTGGAAAATGTAGGGCCGGGTTTTATACCCGACCTTTAACAGGTGGCATATAAAATGCCACCCTACATTTGTATGTTGGTTCAGGTTTTATAACATACAATAAGTCCACAGGATATTGAGCAATTACAAAACCTTAAAAAATAATATAGAAGGAGAGAAAAATGGATTTTGACCTGAGCAAGGAACAGAAGGATATAGTGAAGGCAGCCAAAGAGTTCGCTGAAGGAGAGTTTCCTGATAGGGCGGAAGAGTTTGACAGGGATGAGTCCTTTGATGAGGCGATCTTTAAGAAGGCAGCTGAACTGGGTTTTGTGGGAGTATTTATCAAAGAGGAGTATGAGGGGGCAGGTATGGGTATTTTAGAGAACTGCCTGATAATGGAAGAGTTTACTGTTGTTGACCCGGGCATAGCTATAGCAGTTCTGGCATCATGTTTTGGAGCGGAAGTAGTACAGGCCTTTGGCTCTGAGGAGCAAAAAAAGATGTACCTTCCTCCCCTGGTAACAGGAGAGGCAATTATGGGCACTGCGTTGACAGAGCCGGATGCCGGATCCGATCTGGCGGGCGCTACATCTACAACTGCCATCAGGGAAGGCGATGAATATATAATCAATGGCTCAAAGATGTTTATTACAAATGGAGACAGGGCAAATTATCTCATCTGCTTTGTTCAAACCGACCCGGATCACCCAAACAGACACGAGCGGCACAGCATGATCATGGTGGAAACCGATCGAAAAGGATTTGAGGCAAGTCATTTAACCGGCAAGCTTGGTATTCGGGCATCTGATACAGCGGAACTTTCT
>JAUWZV010000148.1 GCA_030615105.1 Desulfobacteraceae bacterium | reverse complement strand
CCCCGACAAGTCGGGGGCTGCGGTTTCCCCCGCTGATAAGTCGTGAAAAGGACGGCGGCCTCTCACCAGTCACTCAGAAAAAACATCAAGGCCTGCCCTTGTCTCCAAGTGCCACGGGCGTAAGCCCGTGGGTATCTACTGGTGTTTTTGAGGTTCCAGAGGAGATAGAAGAAAAACAGAAACGCCGTCTGAAAGAGGTGAAAGAAAAGCGGGATAATAAAGCGGTAGAGGAGGCACTTGATAGGATTGCGGAGGTATCTGTCCGAGGGGAGAATGTCATGGATGCCTGTATTGAAGCGGCCAAATTGTATGCCACGCATGAGGAGATTATTAGGGCTATTTGCAGACCTAGAGAATCTTACAGTGAACAATACAGGATCATGTCATCTAAATTCTAACGAAGGGGTTGGTTTATTTTGGATCAGGAGGATAAAGTATAATGAATAAACAAAGAGTAAGGGTATTATTGGCTAAAATCGGAATTGATGTCCACGATGTAGGCATCAAGAATCTGGCCCTGAATCTGCGTGAAAGTGGAATGGAGGTTATCTATACGGGATTACGTACGCCAATAGATGCCATCCCTAAAATAGCTGTTGAGGAAGATGTAAATGTGATTGGAGTCAGTTTTTTACAGGGCGCACACCTTGCGCTCGCACCTCTGCTTATCCAGAAACTCAAGGAATATGGGGCAAATGATATACCGGTTATTGTAGGCGGTATTATCCCCCATAAAGACGTTCACAAACTTAAGGGTGAGGGGGTTGCAGATATATTTTTACCTGGCTCACGGTTTGATGAGATAGTCGCTTTTATCCAGACACTTGTCACTAAAACAACCACAAAAAGCAGTTATGGATAGATCGGGATTTGTTGCTTAAACCAGGGAGCCCTATGAATACAGATAAGAAATTTGAGCTAACGGCAAATAATTTGCACATCAGTTTCACAGGACTAAAGGCCTTGTCAGGGGTCAGTTTTGGAGTTCGCCAAGGTGAGTTATTTGCTATTATTGGGCCTAATGGCTCAGGTAAGACCACCATCTTCAATTGTATTAGTCGGATTTATACGCCAGATGAGGGGGAGGTTAAGCTGGGAGACATTGACCTTCTCAAATTAAAGCCGTATCAGATCCCTGCCTTGGGCATCGCCAGGGGATTTCAGAATTTGGCCCTTTTTAACAACATGTCCGTCTTAGAGAACCTTATGCTTGGTCGCCATTGCAAAATGAAGTCAGGGATTCTATCGGGTTCCTTCTTTTATGGCAGGGCTCTGAAAGAGGACATATACCACCGTAAAAAGGTTGAGGAAATCATAGATTTTTTAGAGATGGAGAACATCCGCAATAGCCTTGCCGGATCCCTTCCTTTGGGCTTGCAGAAACGGGTGGACTTGGCTCGTGCCCTGACCATGGAACCGAAAATATTACTTCTTGATGAACCTTCATCAGGCATGAACCTTGAAGAAACTGAGGATATTGTCCGTTTCATATTAGATGTCAACGAAGAATTGGATGTTACTATCGTGTTGATTGAACATGATATGGGTGTTGTCATGGATATCGCAGACCGGGTTTGTGTGCTCAATTGGGGAGAAAAGATCGCGGAGGGGACTCCTAAAGAGATAAAGCAGAATCCACAGGTAATTGAGGCCTACCTGGGTAGAGAGAAGACCTAATCTTGCAGAGGAATATAGGTCCATCACCGTACCAAGCGAGGCCCTAAACAATAAGGTTATCCAATTAACGAATTTGTATATATGAAGCAATGCCCTCCATTTTTTGTTAACATCCCTTTTGTTAGGTTTCATGGGCTCCACGGTTAAAGACTTCTTCTATATGGGGCATCTGGAAAGCTTAGCCCACCCTTCATTATTTAGCTGACCTATAGAGCATTGTTTAACGATTTTTTAATCACGCTTTATATATAAATCTATGGGATTCTTCGATTCGGTTTTGTCAACTGTTCGTCTCCATCAGAATTTTGGCTATGCGAAAATTGGGATAATAATCTTATGGGCACATCGGTGCAAGTGATTGACATGGTCTCAAATAACCTGATGATTTGGAGGGGAAATGGAAATGCACTATGAAACGTTGTTGGTAGATGTAAAAGACCAGATTGCAATGGTTCAGATGAATCGCCCTGGAAGCATGAACGCTCTTGAATACCAACTTCGTGCGGATTTAATTGATTGTCTTATGAAAGTTTCGGAATCTAATGAAATAAGGGTAGTGATACTTACTGGTACTGGTAAGGCATTCAGCGCCGGGGGGGACTTGAGAGAACTCAAAGATGGAATGGATGTGGAGGTTGCAAGAAAAACCTTTATGCACGGGAGTAAGATCATCTTGGCAATAACAAACATGGCAAAACCAGTGATTGCTGCTGTTAATGGAGCAGCTTTCGGGGCAGGTTTCACTGTGGCCATGGCCTGCGATCTGATCATTGCATCAGAAGAAGCTATTTTCTCCCAGGTATTTGTTCGCGTTGCATTAGTTCCAGATATAGGGGCGACCTATTTTACACCGCGTTTGGTAGGTTTACAGAAGGCTAAAGAGTTGGCTTTCACAGGGAAAACGCTTAATGCCAATGAACTGGTGAAATTGGGTGTAGTCAATTTCGTTGTTCCACAAGGAGATTTGGAAAATAAGACCCTTGAGGTGGCTCGCGAGCTCGCTCAAGGACCGCCAATAGCCCTCGGATTGACAAAGAAATTGCTGAATCAGAGTTGGAACTTCAGTTTGGAGAAGATGCTTGAGTTGGAACTTGAATCCCAGGTCGTTTGCCTCCAATCTGAAGATCATATGGAAGGAATTGCAGCGTTTTACGAAAAAAAGAAAGGCCAATTTAGAGGAAGGTAGATACTCTTGCCGTCATTTTCAATAAGTTGTAGAATTTCCATCTGGAGCCGTCAGACCAACGCAAACGAAACGGGCACTATTAGCTAATATTATTGAAATTCAGGGAGACCCATGAATTTCAGCAGTATTGCTTCAGCCATTTTAACCTGAATTTCAATATGGTATAGCCTCTCTGTGGGGTTAAGGTAATAAGTGGATTTTCGGAAATACAAAAAGTTTAGTGGCAAGAATAATGCTTTTATGAGAACCCCGCAGAATACCCCGCCATTTATGGCGGGGATGAATGCGGTGCGGGGGTAAGGGGGATGCAATCCCCCTCATTGTCTTTCAAAATGCCCCGTGCGGAAGCACGGGGTTATTTACTTTAATCTTTGATCGAGGTCTGTTCAGTGTTGATAGTCTGGTGGAGTTGGAAGAAATAGGCATCGATTACATCGCGGGAATTCCTTTTAGGCGTCATATAGAAATCTGGGAGGGAGTCCATTACGATTCATATCCTTTGAAGAGACGATTGATAATCTGCATGTCTAGGAGTTATCCATGGAGATCCTGGTTACATAGCCTGCTGAACCCCTGACAAGCAAGAAGAGATCAAAAGCTGAGAGAAAGCATGCTTTATTAGATCCTCAGAAAGCACCTTTCTCCTATAGGGCCATAGGCACTTGATAGGCAATCAAAGCGATCAGGGATTTCTGAAGACCCGAAGCTATAGTATCAGAGTTGACGAAGAGAAGATAACCGCTAAAGTCTGATTTGATGGAAGATTTGTGCCCTTAAACAGTACCCATCTGACAGCTAAGGAGATAGCGATCTCTTATGAAAACCTCTGGCAAGTAGAGTGAGCCTTTTTGCCCTTGTGCCGATATCCCCAATAGAGCGTTTTTCCTGTACTTCGGACCCCTGACCACAGGGGATATTTAGCTTCATAGGTAGACCGCATGGCGTGTTCGTTTCAAACTCATGCGCCCATTCCATGGGAAAAACAGCCATTTCTCAAGTATTATAAGAAGGCATTTATAAGACAATGAGAAAAATTTGCTTTTGCGCTTCAAATCTCTGGTATAAAGCCAGAGCACTCAAGGGAATTTTTTGTTAGGATGTGTCGAAAGGAGGTATTCATGGATATCGCTGAGCAGATAAAGCTCTTCATTGAGCCCAACTCTGTAGCTCTAATAGGTGTATCCAATAACACCGATGAGCGGTCACTGAGCATCTTACCGAAGATGTTAGATTTCGGCTTTTCGGGGAAGATTTATGTTATCAATCGCCATTCAAAAGAGATTCTGGGTATAAGAGCTTATCCAGATTTGAAGAGTGTGCCAGGATCGATTGATCTGGCAGTAGTCTCAACCGCCCCTTTTTCGGCCCCGGACATAGTGAGGGAGTGTGTAGATGTGGGAGTAAAAGCCATCATTATAACCAGTCAGGGGTTTGCAGATGCTGATGCAGAGGGCGTGAGGCTTCAGCAAGAGATAGTAAGAATTGCAAAAAAAGGGGGAGCCAGGATAATAGGATCAAACACTTTAGGAGTTGTGAATCATTCCAACAGATTTAACACTTCGTTTGCTACAATGCATAGGGGAGAGGAGAAGACCTTTATATCATTTGTTATGCAGTCAGGCACTTTTTCTCAGGGTATTTCGCATTCAACGTTAGTATGGAAAGGATTTGATCTCGGCAACACCTGCGATGTTGTTTTCGCTGATGTATTGGAATATCTTGAAGATGATCCAGACACAAAGCTGATAGCTCTTCACATAGAGGGTATAGAAAATGGAAGTCGGTTTCTAAAAGTTGCCCATAGAGTGGCGAGAAAGAAGCCGATACTGGCTTTAAAAACTGGTATAAGTGAGAGGGGAGCAAGAGCGGCAGCCTCTCACACTGGCTCTATGGTGGGCAGGGACGAAGTATATGAGGCTGCTTTCAAGCAAGCCGGCATAATTCGGGTGAGAGATGTGGATGAACTTGAAGATGTAATGAAAGCCCTTTTGTATTTGCCCCCGATGAGGGGGAGGCGTGTTGCGATGGCTACAGTAACCGGCGCTGCTGGTGTCATAGCCTCAGACGCCTGTGAATCCTCCGGTCTAGAGATGGCAACGCTTTCTGAGAGAGTCAAACGGAAATTTGCTGAGCTGTCTCCAGATTGGCTTTTTGTCGGCAACCCGATGGACATACTCCCGGCTTGCTTTTTACACGGATACCAGGAGACATATAGGACTTGCATCAAAATATTATTAGAGGATGAGAATGTTGACTGTGTGATATGTTTTGTTCATGCAATTGAGCCTGGAAAGGGCGAAGTACTTGATGAATCGAATATAATCAAAGAGCTGGCTACCGATTATGACAAACCTATTATTCCCTGGGTGTATTGGGGATTGTATACCCAAGAGCAAAAGGCCAAGCTTGAAAGAACCAAGAGGATAGTGGTCTATCCAACCATTGAAAGAGCAATAAGGGCACTTGCTGCCCAACGGAAATACCTGGAATTTCGAGAATCTTGTACCGAGCCCCTATAGAAATAATCTGTAAAGCGACAGGTAGCTTTACTAAACAGAAATAATTTCCGCTTTCTGCTCTACTGACTGATGGGCGGTGTGGGATCGATGGCTATTAGTCGCTAAGCAAAGCTTAGCTCGCCACGATAGGTACTGTCAGTTTTCCAGAGTGAAATTTCTCTCAGCCAAATTCTTGAAGATGGGGAGATTTTTAGCAACTTTTCCTGTGTGTAGTTTGATTAGTACCGCAGTTCCATTTTCAGGCGTGAAAATCCAGAATAGCATGGCAGAATATTTGAAAGAGAAAAACAATGAAACAGCCTGGTTTCCATTGAGGATCAGCCTCATCAGTGAGTGTATAGTGTTTCCTCCAGACAGAGTCTCTGCCTTGCACAAACCGAAAGATGGAGTGAGAGTCTACGTAATAGAGAAAAGGTGCACCATACTTCAATACTACCGTCTGCA
>JAUWZV010000112.1 GCA_030615105.1 Desulfobacteraceae bacterium | reverse complement strand
TCGGCGAAGCATTTTGGTATCATTGGATTCAAAACCACGTAAAACGGAGGATCAAATCGAAATACTGCCCTGGCAGGAATTTCTTAAACAGCTCTGGGGTGGTGAAGTAATTTGATCAGCAATTATCCGGCTTGAATCTTCATTTCTTAGTTTCTGCTACTCCCTTTTCGGTCTTAAAAATGGAAAACAGTTCAAATACTACAGTATCTATATTTTCAAATTCTGCTTCGCAGTATTCTCTAAGTTGATGTTTTGGCATAAATGAGTTTGCCCTCTTTTACTATGATGTTTTTGAATTTTGTCATTTTTCCAGAAAGATCTATTAAATCTACATTCTTTGACATTACCCTGAGCAGCTCCCCATAAAATTTGAAGAACCTTCCAACTGGCACATCTCTTACAGCAAAGTCATAATCTCTAACGTCTTCTGGCCCCTTATATAGAGCGGAACCAATTAAATATAGCTCACCAACTCGATATTTCTTGGCAATTCCAACAGCCTTATCAAGCTCATCCTTCGGGATCATTGTGCCCCCCTTTCGAATCTAACTGACTCTTAATTCTCTATCTCATCAACTTTCTAACACTTTGGGCCTCAACTCTCTTCACCGTTCCAGACCCTCTTGAAGACTAAGAGAAGTCGGTGCCTAAGAGTCAAGAGATTGAACCAAGCAGTAGTATAATACTATTGGACTGAACCTACTTTGTCAAATGATACGAATTTTTCATCAATTTCACTGATTGTTCTCTGATTTTCCCATATTTTTGTTGATTTATTCTGGGTCTTTACTTGTGGCAAGATGTAGATGATTTGTATGAACAATTTTTCAAAATATATTGTGCTATCTTTCTTCGTTCAGACCAGATACTTACGTATTTGCTTCTTTTGAAATGCGTGCAGATATTAGATTATAGAGCCACGCAAATATTGCACCTGCAATCAAGCCATCTATGAAAGCCCAGATCAAGCCAATAAAACTCCCTATAGGGCTTATGCTGTAACCACGGTAAAGGCGTCCAATCAATGTAACGTCCCCTGTGGCGCCCTCAAAGGCAATTATCCACCAAGTAAGAATGAAAAGACCAAGCCCCCAAATTATGCCACAAGTGAGTGCAAAGGCTTTTACATTTAGTCTCATTTTTAACCTCCTTGTGTTTTTCAACTGGTTTATGGAATTTTTTCTATTGTTCTTAAGAAAAGAGGAAGAAATTCCATAATACAATGAACTACATAAAGTCTATATTCGGCCGTGCAGGTTAACTTCCTTTTTCTATACTGCCGACTAAATCATAGGTATGGGCCTCGGTTATCTGAACTGGAACAATTTCCCCTTTCATAGCTGTTCCCTTATTTATCAATACCTGGCCATCTACATCTGGTGCCATAGTTGCAGTCCTCCCGCTCAGCAATAGATCTGTCTCAGGGTGTAATCCCTCAACTATTACCGGTACTGTTTTACCAACTAACTCTTTATTTAGCTCTATGCTGTTCTCTGCTTGAATTTCCATAATCTCATCAATCCTGCTTCGGGCTACTTCTTGAGCTATAACATCTTTAAGCCTAGCAGCAGGAGTACCCTTTTCCGAGCTAAAAGAAAAAACACCCAATCTCTCAAATTTGGCCTCTCTTATAAAATCGCGAAGCTGCCTAAATCTTTCCTCGGTCTCTCCTGGAAAACCAATCATTACCGTTGTCCTTAAGGCTATCTTTCTTGATTTGTTTCTTATCCTTTCTATCAGTTGAGGTATTGACTCCATCTTTAAAGGACGTCCCATGGCTTTAAGAATATCCGGATTAACATGCTGAATGGGCACGTCAAGGTATGGACACAGCACTTCCTCAGAATCAATAAGCCCAAGAAGTCTTTCAGTCAGATGATAAGGATGGGTATAAAGGATTCTCAGCCATTTAAGACTGGATATAGTAAGAAGTTTCTCCAGGAGATCCTCAAGTGTACAAGGCGGATCAAGATCATGGCCATACCAACCTGTATCTTGAGCCACGAGATTAATCTCTCTAACGCCCCTTTCAACCATCTTTGTTGCCTCGATGAATAGAGAATCCACGGCCCTGCTCCTAAAAAGACCCCTTAAGGAAGGGATTATACAGTAGGAACATTGGTGTGAACATCCTTCGGCAATCTTTAGGTAGGCAGAATAAAATGGTGTTGTCTGGACCCTGGGTGCCCTGTGATCAGCTAAAAAATGGGGTCTATCTATTAAAAAAATCGGGTGGTTACCCCCTTGAGCCCTTAAGGCCTCAAGCATCCTGTAGATCTGCCCTGTACCAAGCCAGCCATCAACCTCGGGAATCTCTCTCAGTAGTTTTCGCCCATATCTCTGTACAAAACAACCTACAACCAAAAGGCGCCTCAAATGCCCTTTATCTTTTAAACGGGCAAGATCAAGTATTGTATCTATGCTTTCTTCAACCGCACTTCTTATAAAGGCGCAGGTATTTACAATAGCTATCTCGGCACCTAAAGGATCATCTGTTATTCTATAGCCTTCCTCCTTAATAAGACCGAGGATATATTCACTGTCTACAAGATTCTTTACGCATCCGAGGTTGATAAAAAATACCTTTGACATACAGGTAGGTTTATCTTTCTTGCGTTTGAAGGCTGGAATCTTTCCATCTCCTAAGCAGATCTTTTGTATAGGCACGCCTTAAACCATCCATTATTTTTTCATAAGGAAGGTCTGCGAAGTGGCCATGATCATTAATATATTCAATGTGTAATCGCCCATTCAAATCGTATCTATGAAAGATAGCCGGATTATGACCATCAAATTCTACCGGCCTGAGCTTTAGCCTTTTACACATGCCTAAATCAAATGTGGGTGTTACCTTAATCCACCTGCCGTCAATGTAAAGCTCATTATAGCCATGGTAGGCAAAGAGATTTGTTTTCATCATTTCCCACAATTTTTGGGGAACTAAATAATTCCTAATATCAGCAAAGACAAGCCTTGCCGGTATGCCATTAGCCCTGGCCAGTGCAGCCAGCAAAACTGCCTTTTGGACACAAAAGCCTTCTCCTCTCTCGAGAGTCTTGCTGGCCGGGTAATGTTCGGGAAGGTAAAATTGCGAATAAGGGGTATAAATAATCCTGTCTCGAACAAAATTAAAAACAGCCCTGGCCGTTCTGTCAGGATTAGAGGCTGCAATTTTTTTGGAGATCTTGGAAATTAAGGGCGAATCATAATCAATATAATATGTTGGCTTAAGGTATATGGACAGGTCTTCCATAATATGTAATCCTTATTATGACTTTTAGGTGTTTTTTGAAAGACGGCCGATTATGGTTTGGGTGAAGTTTTTAAAGAATAGGAGTTGAATAGCTTCGGACAATCCATTTAAAAGGGTGGAGCTGAATTTAAGAAAAATACATTCCTCTTTGGTAATAATGGTAACTGAGCGAGCTTCACCGGTCAGATAGGCCATCTCTCCAAAACATTGTCCCTTTTCTAAAACCGCAACATCTTTGCCTCCCTTTCGGACCATCACCTGGCCGCTGATCAAAATATAAAAGGAATCGTCTATCTCTCCTTCTTGGATAATAGTCTTATCCTTCTCAACCTTGACTAAATTACTTGCAGAAAGGATTTCGTTAATCTGGTTTTCAGTAAAGGTGCTAAAAAATGGCAAATCTTTGATATAACTTAACAATTCGCTGTCATGGGTTTCTTTTGGTGCTTCCTTTAAGCTATGTAAGGCCAGCCTCAGATCATAAGCAAAGTCCATACTGCACTGATAACGTTGAGATGGATTCTTGGCCAGGGCCTTGCTAAGGATATCTCCAAATATCTTTGGTAACTCTGGTCTTGACTCCAGAATGTGGGTAGGGTCTTCATTAACAATCTTATACAAAATAGCGTATTCGTTATCTCCTTCAAATGCCTTTTCACCGGTTAGGAGTTCGTATAGGACTGAGCCAAGAGAAAAGAGATCGCTTTTCTCTGTTATAAGCTCCTCTTTAATCTGCTCAGGTGACATATAACAGGGTGAACCAACCAAACCTTTAACAAGAGTTGATTTACTCTTTTTGACATAGGCGATGCTAAAATCAGTTATCTTTGCCTGATCCGCTGAACTAAGAATGATGTTAGAGGGTTTTATATCACGGTGAATTACCTCATTCTGGTGGGCATATTCCAGGCCTTTACATACGCTGAAAACAATCTTTAATACCTTTTCTATAGGCAAAAGACTATTGGGCGCACAAAATTTCTCTAATGTGGAACCGTCAACATATTCCATGGTAATATAACAAAAGTCTTGATATAGACCAGCATCGTATATGGCTACAATATCTGGGTGCATAAGACGCCCTGCTGATTGTGCCTCAATAAAAAAGTTCTTCTGGTATAGTTCGATTTCCTCGGGGCCTGTATCATCAGGGAGACGATAAACCTTAATGGCTACTTGACGTTCTATATAAGGGTCTCTACCAAGATAAACGGCTCCAGTGCTGCCCTGACCTAACTTTTTCAAAATCTCATAGCGACCTATAGTCTTTTTATTTTGTAAATCTAACATAAGGCAATAAGATCCTTGGGAAATTTGTTAAGTAGTTGAGTAGTCAAATGGTTTAGTTATTGAGTGGTATATCAATTAAGTAGGCAAATGGTTATATACTCAACGACTTAACTAATTTACTTTCAGCCTGCCCGTCCCGCTTCTCGGGGCGAGGCGGGCGGGCACCTTAGCTCTCTTTTAATCTGAGATATCAGCAAACAGGCCCCTTACATCAAGTTTATTTACCATATCAGTAAATGTTTCGCTCATTGCTTGATGTGCCTGGGTGAGACCGGAAATCCTATACTTTTCGGCTTCGCCCTTGAATTTCCTTGTGAGAACATTTCCATCTTGAATAAACTCAGCCTCATAGTTTATCCTGGCAATCCATCTGTGACCGGATAGATCCAGAACAAAATCATAAAGCTTGATAACTAACTCCGGGATGCCCGCTTTTGGCTCAGGCAACAATTTTAATCCCATCTTTTCTAAATAGTTGGCAAAAGTGTTTTTAAAAAGGGCCTCTACGTCATAAATTTTAACAGGAGATTTATCCTCCTTCCCTTTTAATACTATAAAATTAATATTCCCAGAAAAGTTTTTATATATCTCCTTTGCTCCCTTGCCAATAATATCTTTATCAGATCTCTTGTCTATAAACCTGAAATAAATTTCCTTCCCCTCTAAGATGTTAGATTTTGGTATAGTTTGATAAGTAACATTCAGGGTAGGAATAGTAGCACAAGCAATAAAGATGCCGATGGATAAAGATAAAACAAATTTAAAATAAGAAAAAAATAGCCTCATAATTTGCCTCCTTTTTTCTAAAAACAGATAATAGACAATTAGCCAAAACTATTCTATTTCTATTAAAGAACTATTAGTATTAGAGAAGAACCTTATTCTGTCAAGAAAAAGTAATCCAAATGATAAAAGATATCTCTAATAGGATACAAGAAAGAGACAGGGATCTTTTTGATCATGCATGGAAGGTTACAAGGGAAAACCATGGAGACAATTTTACATTCTACCTTCCTGGTATGATCAGGTATGGGAATATGAGGGGTTTATATCCTGCTATATCATTAACCGGGGACAGGTGTGATCTTCTGTGTGAGCACTGTAAGGGATTACTCCTGAAACCTATGATAAAGGCAACCAGCCCAGAAATTCTTATAAAAAATTGCCTTAATTTGGCTCGTTCCGGTCATTCAGGGGTTCTTTTGAGTGGCGGATCAGACTTTGAAGGGAGGCTGCCCTGGAGGAAATTCTATCAGGCAATACGTAGAATAAAGTCTGAAACAAATTTATTTATATCTGTGCATAGCGGTTTTTTGGATGTAAGCTCGGCGACCGCCCTCAAAGAAGCAGGGGTGGACCAGGCCTTGATAGATATAATGGGTGATGAGGAGACTGCAAAAAAGATATACCATCTTGATGGAGTTCAAGAGGTGATAACATCATTGGAGAATCTTTCCCGATCAGGCCTTGATGTGGTGCCTCATATTGTGGCTGGGCTAATGTATGGCAGAATACATGGCGAATATAATGCATTGAGTATTATAAGTCGTTTTCAACCTTCTGCCTTAGTGATCGTTGTGCTTACTCCATTGAAAAATACACCAATGTCAGGTATATCACCTCCTTTTCCAATAGAGATTGCACGATTAATTGCCAGGGCAAGATTGATGATGCCACATATTCCAATATCTCTTGGCTGTGAGAGGCCGAGAGACAAGGAAGGGCAGTTAATGGAGGAGCTGGCCATCCATGCAGGCGCCACAAGAATGGCTGTTTGGTCAACTAAAACGGTAGATATGGTCTTGAATCTCGGATTGAAACCCCTGTTTCAACCCACCTGCTGCTCTGTTCCATATAGGAAGGATCTTAGCAACAGGATTAGGATTCCTATATAGTGTTAGTAAAATATCAACCAGTATATGAGTTAATCAAGGCAATCTTCTATATTACTATGAATGGTTTTTATTGATCCAGGTATTCCTTTTTTGCCATCTCTGATAGTTTAAACTTCTGGACCTTGCCTGACCTTGTTATTGGAAATTCTTTAACAAATTTATAGTAATGTGGCTCTTTTTCTTTATCAATATTTTCCTTTGCATATTTGGCAAGACTATCAAGAGACAAATTTGCACCTTCCTTGAGTTTTATCCATGCAGCAACCTCCTGGCCTTTGTCAGGATGAGGGAGACCAAAAACCTGGACTTCGGACACCCCGGACAGTTTATAGATTATTTCCTCCAGCTCTGTTGGGTAAATCTCAAGGCCTTCTCTTACAATAACATCCTTGAGCCTACCCGTTATTTTTACATAGCCCTTTTCATCCATCTCGCCAAGATCTCCTGAATGAAACCATCCCTCCTTATCAATGACAGATGCTGTAGCTGCAGGCATTTTATAATATCCCTTCATCAGGAAACCCCTTGTGCAGAGTTCTCCCTGATTGTGAGGAGGGAGATCTTCACCACTTATTGGGTCTAAGATCTTGACCTCATTGCACTCCAGTGTTGTGCCAATGGTTGAAACCCTTAAATCCAGCGGGTCGTCAGGTCTGGTCATGGTTATCCATGAAGAGGCCTCTGTGATGCCATAGGCTACAGTAATGTCTGAAACACCTATATCCTCCACAAGATTTCTCATTAATTCCATGGGACAGGGTGCACCACCTATTGCCCCCTTAAGTACTGTTTGCCACCTCTCAGGACTAAATTCTGCATGATCTATAAGTGTTATAAGCATGCTTGGGGAGCCGAATATGGCCGTACATTTTTCCTTGTAGATGGCGGAAAGTATCTTGGATGGCTCAAAAGTCTCACTGGGCATGATGATCGCAGCCCCCTTTATAAGCCCTGCCAAGGTGATGCATGTATTTCCAAACATATGGAATAAGGGAAAAAAGAGACAGAGCCTGTCTTGATTGTTCAGGCCCTGCCTATAAGCTGAGAACATGGATTTATTGACAAGACCTAAATGGTTCAGGATAACACCCTTTGGTTTACCGGTAGTACCAGATGTATACATTATGGCAACCTCATCGCCTGGATTGATTTTACTCTCTCTTTTAGCAAGGGTTTGGATGTCAATCCCATCACTTATTTCCATCAATTCCTTCCACGAGGTCATATCAGGATAGGATTCTTCGTCTATAATAATGATATTTTCGAGTATTGAGGTATAATCCATTTCATCTCCCAGTCCCTTTGCCATAATAATAGAGCTGGATCCGGATTGTTCCAGGATATAGCGAAGATCCTCTGAGCCTGCTCCAGGGTCTATTGGCACTAAAATAGCCCCTATTTTTGCCAGGGCCATCTGGGAGATAATCCATTCAGGCGTATTGGGTGCCCAAAGGGCAGCCCTGTCTCCCTTTTTTATACCCATCTTAATCAGGCCCCTGGCGGCCCTGTCTATTTCTGATAAAAAGAAACTGTAGGTATACCTGATGCCAAGATCAGGATGAACAATGGCCATATTGTTAGGGTATTTAGCAGCTATCTCATTTATTAACTGGCCTATGGTTTTCCTTATAATATCCTGACGATTTTGGGACATTGACATTTTTTATCCTCCAATGACCGTTAGTGATCAGTGGGCTGTAACATTGAAAATACTAATATGGCTAATGAGGCATTTTCTGGACTGGCAGGAGGCCGCCGTCCTTTTCACGACTTATCAGCGGGGGAAACCGCAGGCCGCCGAAGGGGGCAATGCGGAGGGGGTAGAACTCCCCCGTAGATAAGCCGTGGAAAAGACCAGGCCGGGAGCCTCGGAAATGAAGAAATGGCCTCAT
>JAUWZV010000157.1 GCA_030615105.1 Desulfobacteraceae bacterium | reverse complement strand
TCTGCAACCGAAGAATCAAAAGGAGAAGTTTGTCCTGTTTCAATTTGTTGAAACGAATTTTGTTAGACCAAACTTTTATTGGTATCCTAACCAGTGGAAGGTAACCGGATTTTTTAATTACGCTTATTTTGGGACTAGAGTTTGTTGCCCGTTGTTTGTTACCCATTGCACGTTGGAAAAAGGCGAACAGTGGACGATCTATTTATAATAACAGGAGGTTGGGGCTATGAAGTGTTTTAATTATAGGTTTGGGTTTACCTTTTTTGTCTTTTTAGCCTTTATTTCTTTTATTCTGATAACAGGTGGGTGTGCTCCTAAGGCAAGGCTGCCGGTAAGTATTCTCGACACCCCAGAACACCATGTTTTTAGCGGTATGAAATTGCTGGAAAGCGGTAAGCTCTTAGATGCAGAAAGGGAATTTAACCTGGCTAAAGAACTTGATCCCAAATATTCTCCAGCTTACATGGGATTAGGTTTGGGCTTAGGTTATAAAGGAGATTTCAAGTCCGCTTTCAAAACCATGTCCCGTGCAAAGAGACTGGCGGAGACAAAGGAGGAGAAGACATCGGCTTATGTGGGATTTATGCGCTTGTATACTCAGCAAAAGGGTAAAGCCTGGCTTGAGGATGTGGAGGATAATTTTAACAAGGCTAAACTTACAGACAAGGACATACCTGATTCCTATTTTTATATGGGTATTGCCTTTAAGAAGGCATATAAGTTTGGGGATGCAGCAGGGTTATTCAAGAAGGTTCTGGAAATCAACAAGGCTTTAATAGGCAAGGCAGATCATCAACTGAAGGTGGTTCAAAAAATAGAGAGAGCTATGCCAGGGACATTAATCGGGAAAAAAGTGGCCCTTCTGGAAAAGGTTAAAAGGGTTGATGTAGCTGCCCTTTTCATTCAGGAATTGAAGTTGGATAAAGTTTATGGAAAGTTCAGGCCAAAAAAGATTGATACATCTTTTAAATCGCCAGGTGAGAGATCCGCCCCTAAGGAGATACCAGTCCCAGTGGATGTGCAGGATCATCCGCTAAAGACTGATGTTCAGATAGTGATTGACTTGGGAATAAAGGGCTTGGATGTTTTTCCGGATGGAACCTTTGCCCCGAATGAATTCATTACCAGGGCAAGTTATGCCATGATGATTACAGATATTATCAGCACCATTACTCACGATCCCTCTTTAGCTACCAAGTATATAGGGAATGTCTCCCCATTCGCTGATGTTAGAAATGATGTTCCATACTTTAACGCAGTCATGGTCTGCACCAGCAGAGGCATTATTGAGGTCAAAGGGGGTATCAGACAAAATGTTTTTGATCCTATGAGTAGTGTGTCAGGTGCAGATGCCTTATTAGCAATAAGAAGACTCAAAGAAGATCTAAAGATATTTTAAAGGCTTTGCTTGAGGCTATTTTATGAATCAGATTAACGATCTGAAAGATAAAAGGGGGAGCAATAAGCTCCCCTGTTTTTTAAGCTATAAGTTACGCTTATTACACCTGTGTTTCTTTTTGATTTTTCTGTCTCTAACTTTTAATTATCTTATAAAGATCTCTTTAGCTCAGGAGATAAAAGAGACCATAATTGATGAGAGAACAGTGACAGGGACAGGGATAATCTTTAAGGAAAATATTGCACGTGCTCGAAATGAGGCCATATCCCAAGCCTTTTTAAGTGCAGTCGAGGAATATCTTATCCAAAGACTGGGATCCCAAGGTATGGCCAATAATTTTCAAAGATTGGATGAAGAAATACTATCAAGAGCAAAGGATGATATACAGGATTATCAAATAATTACTGAATTTGCAACTGATAGATATGTTAGGGTATTAATGAAGGTCCGGGTAAATAAAGCTGTATTAGAGCAAAAACTCGAAAAGATAGGATTGCTGGGGATTGATGATATCCAGACTGATGTTCTTTTCCTGGTTTCAGAGAAGAATGAAGGTGTTCCAACTATCTATTGGTGGGGTGATCCTTCTAACCAACCATCACTCACCCAGACGGAATTAACTCTCAGCCGGATCTTTGAAGATAGGGGATTCAGGGTTATCAACAGATCTTTTTTCCCTCCTGAAGAAAGTTACGATGAGAGCATGATAAATCTACAATTGACCGATGAAGATGCGGTCAAATGGGGCAAACTTTTATCTGCCCAGATAGTAATGGCCGGCGAAGCGAACCTATATGAGGAATCAAGGGCATCGGTATTTTTAAAGGCTATAAAGGTCTCAGATGAAACAATAATTGCCCAAGGGTATAGGGAAGGGATATTAGACAGTGACCTTAGAGATGATAAGAGTGCCATAGGGTTAGCCATAAATAGTTGGGCTAATGATATGGTCTCCTTTATAATTGATGCTGTTAAACCTGCCCAAAAGAGTGTTAATCAAATCATTATAAAAATAAAGGGTCTTAAGAGCTATAAAGAGTTTCTATATTTTAAGGAATTTTTCATGAAAAATTTTCCTGCAATAAAATCAGTATTAGAGAGAAGTTTAACAAGAGACTTAGTAAAGCTATCCGTGGAAGTAAAAGGAGATTCAAAGGGATTGGCCGAAAAGGTGCTGAATCATCCCAAAAGACCTCTTTCATTTGAGATTAATGAGTTAAGTGACCAGGGATTTACATTGGATGTAAGATGACTATTCCTAATTTGATTACTATCTTAAGGATTCTTCTTGTTCCGATTCTGATAATATATCTGATCAATAATAGGCCCTTAGCCTCTTTAATCATTTTTATTATTGCCAGTGCCAGTGATGCCCTGGATGGCTTTATAGCCAGGGTTTTCCATCAGAAAAGTAATTTAGGGGCCCATCTTGATCCCTTGGCTGACAAAATACTCCTTATGACTGCCTTTATAACATTAGCCATACTGAAAATGATTCCGTCTTGGCTGGTTGTTTTAACTATAAGCAGAGATGTCATTATCTTGCTCGGGGTTCTGGTACTTTATATAAACCGCTATCCAGTAAAGATTGCCCCTACACTTTTGAGTAAGGCAACAACATGTATACAGATAGCCACTATTTTAATTGTATTATCAAATGGTTTTCTAAATATAGAATTTCTCAAAATATACTCTTTCTGGCTCGCGGCTCTACTCACCATTGCTTCAGGACTTCAATATATTAGGACTGGAATGATTATTTTAAGTAAGGGCGTGAATAAGGATTTTGCTTGACATAACAATAGGAGGGTTGATAGATATTTTTTTAATAGGCGCGTAGCTCAGGGGGAGAGCGCTACCTTGACACGGTAGAAGTCACGGGTTCAAATCCCGTCGTGCCTACCATAAAAAAATCAATAACTTAGAGGCTGAGTGAGAAACTCAGCCTCTTTTGTATTTGGGGATAATTTGTATGACCAATTTTTCAAAAGCTTTTTTCAGGTTAAATTAAGGTTTCAATAGGCCGGGTAAAAATAGGCTTAAGGCAGGCCAATAGGTGATAAGTAATTAAGTAATAGGGTGAGGAGAAGGAGAAGCAAAAAAGGAAGGGTGGCTTTATAAAGCTGTATAATGGGACGGTCAAACCTGGAGCTCGCAATAAAGAGGTTTAGCCCTACTAGCGGGGTGTTGTAACCGATACCCAGATTCGCCAGGAAAATCACCCCTAAATGGACAGGATCAATTCCGAATCTGGAGGCAAGAGGGATGATTAGGGGAACCACCACCAAAATAGCACTGAATATATCCATCATACAACCTACCAGGATTAAGAAAAGATTCAGGATGAGCAGGAATATGATCTTGGTTCCAACCATCCCTTCCATGAGCTTTAGGATCTTCATAGGGATAAAGGCGTCTACCAGATAGTTGGTAAAGCCCAATGCAGCCCCAAGTATGATCATGATACCCCCGACCATTTTCATGCTCTCCCTCATGATTCGGGGCAAATCCCTGGCCAGGCTAAGCTCGTGAAAAACAAAATTTTTTGCCTATTTAATCATAAAAACATTGACAATCTGAAAATTTATCTGTTACTAAAACATATAATATTTTGCTTCGGGTTAAGGGAAAGCGGTGAGAAGCCGCTGCAGAAGACTGCTGCTGTAACCCTGCCCTTTTCCTTTTTTAACAAGAAAGGGGAACCTTTTTAGCATTTCTCTACCACTGTTCCAATAAGTCGGGATGGGAAGGTCGCTAAAAGGGCGGGGGAGCCAGAAAACCTATCGAAGCATGCCGGTTTATTTCCCTGTCTGGAGATCGAGGCAGAAAAATAACTAATAATTATCTATGATGCCGATTTCCTTAAAGATTAGGGAAATCGGTTTTTTCTTTAAGAGTATTCCTGATCTAAAAAAGGGAAAGCGGTGAGAACCTGCTGCAGAAGACTGCTGCTGTAATCCCGACCCTGATTATTTTATCGGGGAAGCTATCTCTCTGGCATATCCTCTTTTTTTGAGGGTTAAAGTCACTGGTCCCGTTTTAGCGGGATTGGGAAGGCGAGCCAGGGGATCGGAAAAGCCAGCAAACCTGCCAGGAATAGCCCTTAATATTCTCCGGTCTGAGAATGGAGGCAGTTGTTGAAAAGATTTTTCAGCCCGCCATTTAAAGACCGATGGCGGGCATTTTTATGGTGAAAGGAGGTGGTGGAATATGAAGACAGGGGTAATTGTCTATGTTGTGGGCAAGGAGAGCCTGGATGATACAATCGATTTTGAAGAGGCTGGTAAGAGGTTAAGCATTAAGGCAGACAGGGTCGAGATAGTTTCGTCTATACCAGGCAACTTCGATGTTATGGATGCCTGGTGGCTGCTTACGGTAAAGGGGATGAAGCTGATAGTCTGCATGATCGCTGAGGTTGTAAATCGTTCCCAGCTTAGGCTTACTGGACGAGAGCTTAGGCTGTGCGGATAAGATAGAGCAGGGCGGAATGAACCCAACCATTTAGCCGGCCCGCCCACCAGAGAGCTAACCAGAAACCCAAAATGGAAGTTCGGTTAATCTGGCTGAGATAGATTAGCACCAGATCTCCGAAAGGTAAAGGAGGTTAAGGATGAAAAAGTGGTTTGTAATATCTGTGCTTTTGGCTGTATTGGCCATCCCCGGATTCAATCAGGCGGAAGAGAAACAAAAGGATATGGCAACATTGGAAGAGGTGGTGGTTACCGCTACTAAAACCGAAGAGAAACGTAAAGATGTACCCAACTCAATCATCATAATGGATGAGATAGATATCCAGGAA
>JAUWZV010000103.1 GCA_030615105.1 Desulfobacteraceae bacterium | reverse complement strand
TGATCTCTTCCTGTTCATAACCTAAAATATCTTTTACTCTTGGAGATGTATATATTACATTTCCTTGAAGATCGGTGGTTGTGATACCGTCTGTGGAGCTGTCAAATATGTTCTGTAAAAAATCCTTGGCCTGGATCAACTTTGCCTCTGTGCGCTTTCTTTCTGTGATATCCCTGGCAATACCGCGGAACCCAAATGGCTGACCTGATTTGTCCCGCATCAGGGAAGCAGACAACTCATGAAAGCTGTGACTTCCATCCTTTCTAATGATTCCATAGTCCACTTTTTTTATAGGGTTTCCTGTCTTATAGATTTGGTTAAAGAGATTGAAGGTTTTCTTGGAAGATTCTGGAGTCATATAATCACGATTATTCATCCCCATCAATTCATCTCTGGAATATCCAAGGCTTTTAGGTAATGAATCATTAAAGAAAGTAAAGTTACCAGCAATATCAACCTCAAAGTATACCTCGTCAATACTTTCAAGAATGGTTCGGTATTTCTCTTCACTTTCCCTTAATGCTTCCTCTGTCCGCTTTCTTTCTGTAACATCCCGGACAATACCCCGGAACCCAATTGGGTGACCTTCTGCATCCTTCATGAGAGATACGGAGGCCTCTACATGTCTTTTGGTACCGTCTTTTCTAATAATCGCCCAATCAAATCCCTTGTCAGGTTTTCCTGTTTTGTATACCCTGTTGAAGGTTTGATATAGTTTTTTAGCGTTCTCTTGATCCGTGTACTCTCTGTTGTTCATGCCCATTAATTCATCTCTGGGATATCCAAGTAGTTTGCAAATTGAATCATTTACGAAGGTAAAGTTGCCGGCAATATCAACCTCAAAGTAGCCTTCTTCAATACTATCAAGGATGGTTCGGTATTTTTCCTCACTCTTCCGCAGTGTTTCATCTGCTTGCTTGTGTTCGGTAATGTCTTTAACCCAGACCTGTATCCCGGGTTCTCCTTCGAAACTGATGACCCGGGCATTGATCTCCCCATAAAACCATGATCCGTCTTTACGCTGCAATTTGACCTCATACTGGGAGGGAACCATCTCCCCTCCCATACGGGCCTGTGCTCGTTCTCTTGTCAGCTTTTGGTAGTCAGGGTGGTATACAAGCCAGTGTTCTAAGCCCAATAGTTCGCCTTCGTCATATCCAAGCATCTCGTTCAAACGTTGGTTGGTAAATGTTATCTTAGGCCCTTTTTGCACAAAGATGCCGTTGAAACTCTCCTCCACCAGGGTTCGGTACCTTTCCTCACTCTGCTTTAGTGCCGCATCTGTCTGCTTGCGCTCGCTTATGTCTGTGTTTGCGCCTCTGTATCCGAGAAGGTTCGCTTTTTCATCGAGTATGGGAACTCCACTTGTCGAGAGCCAGACTGTTTTGCCGTCCTTGTGCACATTCCTGTTTATGAATTCGCGGAAAGGCTGTTTTTTGGCGAACACTTCAAACGCAGCCTTTTTCAGTTCTTGCCGGTCTTCAGGATGGAACAGGTCATAAAAATGTTTTTCAAGTACTTCCTCAGGCTTATACCCTAAAATCTTCTCGACAACAGGACTTGCATAAATGTATTTTCCATTGGTATCGCACTCCCAAATCCACTCCAAGGCATTTTCTGTGATATCTCTAAATCTTTTCTCGCTCTCCAGAAGTTTTTGTTCAGATCGACTGTGCTCGGTTTCTGATACTTCCAATTCAGCAATTCGTTGGCGGACCTCTGCCAGTTCATTTATGAGTTGTTCTTTGGTTTCATCTCTCATTTTCAGCACCTCGTATAATAATACAAAGCCAATTGTCCTTTTTCGGAATCACAACAAATGATAGAAATTGCTTTTTTATGGGTTGATCTTTTTTATCAGTAAGGAATAGCCAGCAAACGCTATGGAAAATTTCTACTCCTTACTGCTTGCTTCTAAATTCTTTGGCTGAGCGGTGTTAACTTTTCCTCTTTCAGTCTTTGAAAAGAGGCCTTTTCCACTGCATCTTTTATTGCTTTAAGCTCTACAGGTTTATCAATAAAATCATTGACCCCAAGCCTTAATGCCTCAACTGCCTCTTCTTTTTCGCCATATCCAGTTAGGACAATGAACTGTATATCGGAGGTTATTTTTTTCATTTGCCTTATTAACTCAAGCCCGTGCATTTCTGGCATGTTTAGATCTGTAAGGACTATTGGAAAAGGAGTTTCCGCAAAGGATTTTAGGGCTGCCTTTGGTGAATCAAAGGCAAGAACCTCGTAACGAGTTGCTGTAAAAAAATCTTTTAGCATATTGAGGATAGGTATTTCATCATCCACGATCATAATGCGTTTATCTATTTTCTCTATAACTTCAAGACAGGCATCCACAACCTCATGGTCATAGATGACTCTACGCCCTTTTTTAATTTCATCAATAGCAGCTCCAAGGCCCAGGGCAGGCCTATAGGGCCTGTATGTGGTCATTGCATCCACCACATCTGCCACAGATAGTACTCGAGATTCCATAATAATTTGCTCTGCCTTCAAGCCATCAGGGTAACCTGAGCCATCTAATCGCTCATGATGCTGGAGTGTCACTGTTGCCACAGGCCATGGAAAATTTATATTTTTTAGTATCTCATAACCTGTAATACTGTGAAGTTTAACTATGCCATGTTCCAGATCGGTTAGCCTGGTCGGCTTGGTTAGTATTTCTGCGGGCACTGAAATCTTTCCAACGTCATGAAGCAGACCACATACCCTTAACCCCTCAATTGTATCTTCATCCATGCCCATCTGTTGCCCTATAGCCACTGAAAGGCGAGATACACCTTCAGAATGGCCGGCTGTGTAAGGATCGCGCTGCTCTACCATTTTACCCATTGCCTGGGCTATCCCTTTAAAACTTTGAATCAATTGGAGTTGGGATTTCTTTTGTTTAAATTTGATTGATTTTATCTCGGTTATATCTCGCAATACATGTACGAAGTTGCTTGATGCCCCATTTTTATCAATAATTGAAGATACATCAATAAGCATGGTTTTCCCCAGATGTGGGATATACTCGTCCCAGGTTTCATGCTTGCCGCTTTCTGAAACACGTTTATGAGGGCAAACCTCACAAGGTTTTTCTCGGCCATAAATGAGATGGAAACAGGATTTACCAACCAGGTTTTTCGGATTATCTTTAAAGAGCCTTGCCGCGGCTTTATTGAGTCTGGTGATGATCAGGTCCGAACTAACTATGATAACCGCATCTATCATTGAATCAAAAATCAGACGCCATTGTTCAGCGTCTCTTGAGACTTTTCCTCTTGAATCTCTCATTTAGATTTGTACCTTCATTAGATTTGCGTATTTACTCAGCCACAAAAACACAAAGACACCAAGATTAGAGAATTATTCTCTTAATACCCTTTCTTGCAATGCTTTCTTCTTTTTAAAATAGGGGATAAAATTCATACCCGCCCGCCTCGCCTTGCGCCTCGCATGGCGGGCAGGTCGAACCCCGCTTTGCGGGACGTCATAAATGCCGCCCCTACAAGGACTTAAAAAGGAAATTCCTATACTATGAATTTAGTCCCCGTTCTGTCTAAAAAAGCTCCTATACCGTTACTCTTCCTTTCATATCAAGGCATTCTCTATAGTCTTTTTCAGGATTTTCAAATTCAGCGGCTTGGGAATCACCGCATATATATTATAATTCTTAAGTTTGGCTATGTTCTCATCTGTGGCATAGCCTGTCAGGACAATTATCTGGCTGTGAGGACTTGCCTTTTGTATCTTTTCTGCCATGTCAAAACCACTGAGTTCTGGCATGAGCAGGTCTAGAAGAATAAGATCGGGTTTTTGATCTCCTATGAAAAGGGCTGCATCTATGGGGTTGCTGAAGGTCTCAAGCTTATATATATATGGCATATCATCAGTGGAAAAGAATTCTTCCAAAAGAGTTAGAATCATCTCATCATCATCAACAGCAACTACCAATTTTTTTTCTTTTACCCGGAGGAAGGCAGGAATGGGCATACCATGAGCATCTAAAAAAGATATCAGATCCTCCTTGGAAACCCTGTATCTCCCACCGGGGGTACGAATAGCTTTAAGGGCCCCCTTTTTTATCCAATTGGTGACAGTTACTCGATGGATCCCGAGAATCCTGGCTAAATCAATTGATGAATAGCTTTCGTCAAAAATACCCATCTTGTGCCTCCACTATTATTGTATTTACCCTCACTGTAAAAGCATTCATGATTTTCTCTAAATTTTATATGAATGTTAAGTTTTTCCATATTGGAATAATGAGAGGTAAATTTTTAAAATATAGCTAATTGTTTCTTGACATTTATTTCTTTATGCAACGTATGCATCATAAATATTAATATTCATCATGTCAAACAAAAAGTTCTATTTTTTTCCTTTTATACGATTTTTTAACTTGATTGTATAGGAAATCCCATTTTTTAGACAGGCCCGCCCTGGCGCTATGTAAGAACTTTCGTTTAAGTATCGTTATTAACTATTAAATAACGGCTTCAGTCAACGACCTCCTTTACCCAGGTCTGGGCCAGGGATAGACAGGCCCGCCCTGGTGCGACTTGCATAGAACACTGTGTTGTCGCTGGGATATTTAGGAAGCGGAAACTATAAAGATCAGGCGTTTCAACTCAGGTCTGGGCCAGGGATGTTCAGGATATAAAGAAAATAAGAAAATCATGCCTGCCCGCCATTGCTCTCGCTCAGGCGAGGCGGGCGGGTTAATCGTGTTAATCCGCCATACTTCTGGCGGATTAATCCTGTCAAAAAAGTTCCACCGCAGGCGGTTAAGTTCATTGTAGGAATTTCCTTTTTAAGTCCTTGTAGGGGCGGCATTTATGACGCCCATCATTGCGGGTTCGATAAACCCGCCTGCCGGATGGCGAGCAGGTCGAACCCCTACAGATCCGCACCGAAGGTGTGCCATGTTCGTAATTCTCCGCAGCGGCTCGACTGAGCTCGCCGAAGTCTTGCTGCGGGGAGATTCACTAAATAAATGTATATTGGAATAATGGTTACAAGGAAAGTCAGGGGCTCCATGGTCAGGGAATTGGAGGAGATCCTTAAATGACTATGAGAATTGCCCTCTACTGTGTGTCATCTTTGGATAGAAAATATTACTTTAAGTACATCTTATAATTATTTAAAATCATTTGACTATTTTTGAATAGGTAAAAATGATATAAATTGTTTATTTATGGATAGAAGTGTAGGAACTGGATGTGTATCAAGGGCATTTTCAAGAAACGGATACCTAATAGGATAAGATTTTAGAAAGGTAACTGAACCGGAGAGCAAAAATTTTTAGACTGTATAAATATAATGATTGACAAAATATTTTTTTATACCTAAAATTCCACTTCAAGGGTCCGCTAAATTATAGGAACTCAGAGATGTATAATTGGACAGTATAATGATATATTATAATAAATGAAAATGTCCATTTCAGCAGATAATAATTTAATTAATAGTAAAGAAGTACTTCAAATAACAGGTATTTCCAGAGCAACGCTCAACAATTACATTAAGATGGGTATTATACCCGGCCCTGTTGTCCAAAAGCCAATAAATAATATGAAAGGTATCAAAAAAATTGGCTACTTCCCGCAAGCGGTATTAGAGAGAATAGAAATGATAAAACGCTTAAAAAGGGAAGGCAATTCTATGGAAGATATAGCAAGGAGATTAAAAGATATACGGATGACAGAAAACCAAGATGATTTGATCAAATCCAAGAGACTGCCACAAGACAGGATGATCAACAGAAATGACAGGTTTACACAGATATATGATAAAAAGCTTAAACTTACCCTTGAGGATATATCATTTCCGGCTTACTTGGTAAATTACCAATTTGAGATAGAGTGGATAAATAAAGAGGCCGAAAACAGGGTTTTTAAACAATCAGTCAGCTCAATCAAGGATGTGGAATCGAGAAATATCTTTAGATTACTTTTCAACTGGGAATTTCATTGCCTCGTACCAAATTGGAAAGATCTGGTCACCTTCCATATGGCATTTGCAAAGACTAATTTCTCTAAAACCTGGATATCTAAACTGTACAAAGGGATTTCCAAAAGAGAGATCAGGGTTTTGGAAGAAATATATGACAGGGTATCAACTTTTCCCAAACAAGGCATCAAAGACACGCCTATTCATCTTTTAATGAAGGATGGTACCACCGAACCTTATAGGGTTTATAGTATATTTTTCAGAGAGGGCATATTATTTGTCTATGCTCCTGCTGAAATTTTGTACAGATAGGTTAGCAGGTTTTAGAATCCTGCCCGGTCTGATTTTCAATGATTCTTTGGCTAATGTAAAATGAAACTCAGTTAACTTCACTTTTTTTAACCAGGCATATTAAAAAAAGCCCTGCTGCGGCCATAGCTGCATTTATTATGAAGGCATGATCATAGATGCCTGTGGTATCTCGTAAAATCCCGGTAACCCAATGTACCAGGATTGCCCCAAGGCCATAAAGGGGTGTCCATGCCCCGATAACGGTTCCCATAACATCCCTCGGAAAATAATCACCTGCACAGGCACCATAAAGGGGAAAGGTTGCCCCGTAAAAAAGTGCCATAATTCCTACAAGGATAAAGAGCGTTCTCCAGGAATTTCCGATGAATAGTATCCCGATCAGACAGGCAGTGATAAAGGAGTTGGAAATGATGATGGCCCTTTTTCGACCCAGGTAATCAGAAAGGGGTAAAATGGTCAAGACCCCCACAATCTGAGAGAAACCATGTACTGTGGCCAGAAGGCTTGCCTTTTCCAGGGGCAATCCAATCTGGTATCTGGCATAGTCCACCATAAATGTAGTGATTCCATAAAGGCTGTAAGAGATTGAAAAGTAAGAAAGCCCGATAAGCCAGAATTTGATGTTCTTAAAAACAAGTGAAAGGGAGTTACTTTTAGTATGGGCTATCGCATCTGTTTCACTGATACTGGAGGATTCATTCATCTGTCCCCAAGGTAAATACCCTGAGTTTTCGGGATCACTTCTTAGTAAGAGGCCATTCACCAAAACCATCACCAGTGCCCCTGCCCCTAAAAAATACCAGGCATAACGCCAGTTGAAATGGTGCACAATCCAGGGGAAGGCCGCCCCCATAGTGGCGAAACCCAGTCCATACCCAGTAGAAAGTATTCCAAGGGCCAGACCTCTGCGGTTGGGAGAAAACCAACGCTGGACAACGGTAATGACCGGAGTCCACATGCCCGTGGCACCAAGACCGGCAATGGCGTAAAAAAGGCAGGCAATCCATAGGGTATTAATGGTCCCCATTAAGAGAACGCCAAGACCAAGGATAAGACAGCAACTTGTAATTACGCTACGGGCCCCAAACCGGTCTGTCAGATAACCGGTAACAGGTGTCAGAGCTATATAGGAGAAGAGATAAGCGTTATAGATTGATCCTCCGGCAGCTCGGCCAAAGCCAAGGGTTCGGATCATTTCCGGAAGAACCACGCCATACCCAAGCCGAACAGAATAGTTTATAAAAAGATTGACAAAGCAGGTAGCCAATATGACCCATGCCCAGTGAAATGATACTTTTTTTTCCACGAAATTTTTTCCTTTTTTTCATCAACCCACAAAGAACTGGGAAGAATGAAAAAACTTGCTTTTTAAGGGAGGGAGTATAGGGAAAAGATGGTTGTGTGTAAAGGATTAATAACTTATTACTCGTGTCATAAAATAGTTTACATTTTTGATTTTATTTATTGGAGCCAAAATATTAAAAAATGTAGGGGTTCGATTTACCTGCCCGCCATGCGAGTCCGCAAGGCGAGGCGGGCGGGTCGAACCCGCTTTCGGGCTTGATTAATCAAGCCCCTACGTTTGATTAATCAATTTTTACCTTGTTTATAAAGGACAATGAAAAATGTAAACAATGTTATTCTCTCATTAATAAATGACCCCGCACTTAAAACGCAGACATTGCATGGTCTTGTGTGAAGACAGAACCCATGCCTCGTTAAAACCTAAAAAAACCCTAAAAAAGGTTTATGACCCAGTGCATTATATAATATTAACCGTATAGTTTAACTAACCAATTAGTTTAAACTTTGGGTTATCTTCTCAATATTTCGTTTATTGTAAACTCAATGGTCATGGGTGGTGTCATGTTTTATAAAGCGAGTGATCCTATCAGGGCTAAATACACTGCATTTCCAGAAACACTCAAAAAACTGGATAGAAGCGTTTCCGGCGATATTGCCAATGAAATCGAAAAACTTGCATTAAGAGCTGTTAAAAAATAAAGAGAGGTTGGATTAGCCCGGATGGAGAATTATTATGGCAGGTTTTAGAAAACGCATTGAAGAATGGTTCGGCTCTATAGCCAGAATATTGTATCGTAACCGGTTCAAAACCTTTTTAATTACGTTTTTGATAATAGCGGCTATTGTGTCGCAAATTCCAAAGCTTACCATTGATATCTCTACCGAAGGGTTCCTGCATAAATCCGACCCGACTCTTATCGACTACAACGCTTTTCGTGACCAATTCGGCAGGGACGAACTGATTCTTGTAGCAATCAATTCACCGGAAGTATTCGATAATAATTTTCTTAATAAACTTAAGGCCTTACACGATGAGTTAACAGAAAATGTTCCCTATATTGAAGACATAACCAGCCTTATCAACGCCAGGAATACCCGGGGCGAAGAGGATGAGATCATCGTTGAGGATCTGCTGGAGAGTTGGCCTGAAACACCTGAAGAAATTGCAATAATAAAGCAACGGGTATTTGATAACCCGATGTACAAAAATACACTGATCTCCGAGGACGGGAAAATTACGACCATTTTAATTAAAACCCAGACCTATTCTTCTATCGGAAGCGACATCGAGGTGCTTGAAGGATTTGAAGAATATTTTAGGAAAGATTCAACAAGCCCAAAGGAATCTGGCAAACCTAATGAGATACAGTACCTCACAGATAAGGAAAACAGTGAAGCGGTCAACACTGTGCGGGAAGTCGCAGAAAAATACGGGACGCCTGACTTTCAAGTGTATATTGCAGGTTCATCAGCAGTTACACACTTTTTGAAAAAATCGATGCTGAAGGATATTCGCAGGTTTTTATTGCTTGCCTTTATCACAGTGGCCATATTTCTGTTTATCATGTTCAGGAAGATCTCAGGTGTGGTGCTGCCACTTTTGATCGTGGTTCTTTCACTTATTTCCACCATCAGCATCATGGCGGCATTCGGAGCACCAATAAAATTACCCACCCAGATTCTTCCCTCCTTCATGCTCGCCGTAAGTGTAGGTTATTCAGTTCATATTCTGGCCCTCTTTTACCATCAC
>JAUWZV010000109.1 GCA_030615105.1 Desulfobacteraceae bacterium | reverse complement strand
ATCTGGATTTTGGACGAAAAGGATAACCTTCTCCCCCAGGTGAAAGAGATCTGTGCCCTCATAGCTGAAGGGGATATAATCCTTGCCACCGGACATCTCTCCATTAAAGAAATAGTTCCACTGGTAAAGGAGGCCCGGGATTTAGGTGTGAAAAGGATCTTGATCAATCATCCGGAATATATTGTGAATGGATCCGTTTCAGCGCAAAAGGGGCTGGCTCAAATGGGGGCCTATATAGAGCATACCCTGACCTCTATGATGCCCATGTGGTTTAGGAAAGATCCAAAGGAAATCGTTCGAATGGTTAAAAAGGTGGGCCCTGAGCATACAATCCTATCCACTGATTTCGGGCAAGTTCACCATCCCCCACCTCATGAGGGGATGAGGATGTTTATCCGAATGATGCTGGAGTTGGGGATTTCACCGCAAGAGATCGAATTAATGGTAAAGAGGAATCCGGGAAGGCTCTTAGGAATCCTCTGAGGGAATTGCGCCCGTCAATGTGTAGCTGAAGTGGGCTTAACCATACTCCTTGTAGAGCAAAACGTTGAGGCATCCCTCAATGCTGCAAACTATGTTTACATCATGCACGAAGGTCAGATAAAAGCCGAAGGAACTCCAGATAAAATAAGAGACTCATCTGATATAAGAGAGGCATATCTTGGGATTTAGTTATTTCCTATTTTTTACTATTTACCCACTAATTCCTGATATGCCTCCTGGATCTCTTTGAATTTTTTATCTGCTAAAACTCGGAATTCATCTCCAAGATGCTCTACCTTATCTGGATGATATTTTGCAGCCAATTTTCTGTAGGCCCCTTTAATTTCATCTATTGAGGCACCTCTATTTACACCTAAAACCTCATATGGATCTGGTTTTGAGAATCTTTTATCTGTTTGAGCCCTTTTTTGATTCTCCTGGTAGGTTTCACGTCTTCTACCCTCCCCTTCTTGATAATGAGCGCCTTCTGATCTTGCCCTGATCTTGGCTGGCCGGTAGATGAAGTGATACCAGTATAGTGCCCCCAATATTATTAAATCATCAATCCATCCTAAGCCTACAAAAAAATCAGGTAGGAGATCGTACGGGCAAAGAACATAAAGTATTGGAATTAAATAGATCAAGAATCTCATTATGTAAAAAAGCCGTTACTATTTAGCCACCAAGACACGAAGCCACCAAGATTAGACAATTTAAAATTAGCAACTTAAAATTGATAATTGATAATTTTTAATTAACAATTTAATACCCTTTGTGCCTTGGTGACTTAGTGGCTGAATATTTTAAAAAATCCTTATTTAAAGGGCTATCTTTGTACCAACACTGTTAAGGATGAAGGAATTAGGAAATTCCTCTGAGAATCTCTTAATAGCCTTCCAGCCTGTGCAATGCATCGGGATAATAATTTCAGGACTAATCTTCTTAAACTCAGTAATCGTTTTTTCTATTATAGGCTCAAAAATAGGGCCTGATAGATGAAAACCGCCCAATACAGCATGAATTTTATCAACGCCTGTTATTTTTTTGGCATAGAAAACAGTATTTATAATGCCAGCATGACTGCATCCAGCGATTATCACCAATCCCTTCTCTTTCAGTTTTATTGTAAGGGCCTGATCATCAAGTATCATGTCAGTTTCTATCTTTCCATCTCTTTCAAGCAATGCATTAGGTAATCCCTTTTCAAATCCTGTTACTCTTTCCACTTCCCCTGTTACTGCTATCATGCTATCTGCCAGTAGAGATGGGGATCTATTTTCAACTATCTCAAGGCCTTTGCTCTTCATATCCTCCTTTATTAGGGTTTGAGGGAACTTAAGTTTTCTTCCATCATCCAGGCCAAAGAAACGGGGAGAAATAAAGGCTTCAGGATGAAGTATTATAGGGATAGATTTACCTATACTCTCAATTATAGGATAGAGTGCACCAGTATGATCCATATGACCATGACTGATGACAATGGCCTCTATTTGTTGTGGGTCTATCTCCAGAATCTGCATGTTATGGGGAACACCTAACTTGGTGTAGCCACAATCAAACAGGATACAGTGAGATTTCTCACCTCTTCTTACATTAACCAGGAGACAGAGGCCATGCTCGGCCAATAGGGCATCAGTAGGAATATTTCCTCCTATTGCAAGTGGAGGCCTTGTAACCCCAGGGGAGTTTCTAAGAAGAACATCAACATAGTTATCCATAATAGTAATTACCTCAATACTATCAACCTCTTGCAATTTATTTGCAAGTTCAGTTATCATTTGTCTTTGTCCTTTTTTTGAGAATGAAAAGCCACATCCCGAGTTAAAGATATTTTAGTAACGGCGGATAAAAACATGTTGGGTAAAATTAGATTTTCATTAATTATACTATTAATTAAATTTATAACAACTCTCATTCACTTCTCATCCCAAGAAAATGGATCATCTTTGTTAAAATCAGGAAGTAAATGGTCTTTAGAATTGAATTGATATGGTTGTATATAGGCATTTTCAAAGCCCAATTCCTCTGCCTTAGACAGAACACCATTATATTCCTCTTTTGAAATTCCCCTCTTTATTTCATCTGGGACATTATTGCATGGATGAAACTGGCTCATCAGGCTTAAACAAACTTGGGTAGAAAGGTTAGTTGCAATCCATTCCAATATTTCGCATGACTCTTCCTTGCAACCGGGTAAAATCAGGTGTCTTATAGTCAGTCCTTTCTTTGCATTTCCCTCATCATCAATCTCAAGATCTCCTACCTGTCTGTACATCTCTTTTATGACCTCAGCAGCTCTCTCAGGATAGTCAGGGGCGTTAGAATACCTGGATGCTGTATCTTTCCTGATATATTTAAAGTCAGGCAAGTAAATGTCAACAATTCCGGCAAGTCTTAAGATCGTTTCATATGAATCATAAGCGCTGGTATTGTAAACAACAGGAATCCCGAGCCCTCGAGCAAAAGACCTTTTTAATGCCTCAAGAATAGGGATAATAACATGGGTAGGGGTAACCAGATTTATATTTAATGCCTTCTTTTCTTGCAAAAAGAGAAAGACGGAGGCCAGCTTTTCAGGGGAAACCGCAGATCCATGGATCTGCCAGCTAATCTGATAATTCTGGCAGAAAATACATCTAAGATTACAACCGGCAAAAAATACGGTTCCAGATCCAGAAAGGGAAGATCCTGTACTTAAATTCTTTTCATAATCATAATAGCCACTCAGACATGGCTCTTCCCCAAAATGAAGGCAAGAGTTGGACACAACAGGCAGACTTCCGACTCTGCAGAACCCTTCTTCCCCTTTATGCCTGTTTACATGACATTTCCTCGGGCAGAGATGGCAGTCAGATTTGTTATCAGCAAGCTCAGCCAGGGCATCTTCAATCAGGCTTATCTTTTCATTAATTTTTTGCATTGACAGTAATAAATCAATTTCGTAATGTCACAGGAAATTAGCAGGATTTATATGCTATTTATCAAGGTCCGTAATTGCTCAATATCCTGTGGAATTATTGTATGTTATAAAACCTGAACCAACATACAAATGTAGGGTGGCATTTTATAAGCCTTAGGCTTATTTATATGCCACCTGTTTAAGGTCGGGTATAAAACCCGACCCTACATTTTCCACGCTTTATTGAGCATGTTCAAAGGTCCTATAATAAAATTTTCAAAATCTTAAACAACTTTCAAGGACGAATAGATGAAAATCAAATTTTGGGGAACCAGAGGATCTATACCTGTTCCAGGAAAGGATACCATTATCTATGGAGGAAATACCACCTGCTTGGAGGTAGATCTTATTGACGGGAAAAAGGTGATAATAGATGCCGGCACAGGGATCCGATCTCTTGGCAGGGAATTTGAATCCCCCAAAGAAGATGTAGATATCTATATTTTGATTACCCATATCCACTGGGATCATATTTTTGGTTTCCCTTTTTTCTCGCCAATTTATAGATCATCAACCAGAATCCTGGTTGATGGGTACAACTCATGCATGAAAGGCCTTAGATACAGCTTTGACAATAAAATGGGGGACGGCCTCTTCCCTGTCAAGTTTGAGGAACTCAAGGCAGACATACAATTTATTAACAAATTGAGCCATGGCTACCTGGAGATTGACGGCACTTTCATAGATGGTATTCCCCTATGTCATCCCCAAGGAAGTTTTGGGTTTAGGTTCCGAGAGGGTAATAAAACTCTAATCTTTATGACTGACAACGAACTCGATGTTAAGAAAAAGTCTTTCAATGATTGTGTTGACTTTTGCCAGGGAGCGGATATCCTGATCCATGATAGCCACTACGAACCTGAAGAGATATCAAAACACAGGGGTTGGGGACATTCTGATTATCAATCAGTCCTTGATCTTGCCCTAAGTGCGAATGTTAAAAAGCTTGTTTTATTTCACCATGCTCCAGGGAGAAAAGACAGTGATATAATAAAAATGACGATCCTCTGTCAGGACTTGATAAGGAAGAAAAATTCAAACCTGGAGATAGAGGCTGCTAAAGAAAATTCCGTTCTTGTGCTTTAAAAGATATTAGCTTGGCTTTGTTGAGTTGCCTTTAGGCACTTCTTGTTTCGGACATTATTCCTGATAAACTGGATAAAACCTCTAAGATCCTTTCTGCCTTATCTGGCTCTATTGCTCCCAAACCGCAAGCAGGCGTAATAATAGACCTCGCAGCTACCGTGCTTCTATCAATTCCCCAATCATAAAATCTATTAAGCCCTTTTTCTAACTGCATTTTAAGATCACTAACGGTTTCCCTGCCGCTAAAGGAAGTTGTAGGCACCACTCCCCATGCAACTGTCCCACCATCTTTCAAAAATTTTACGATCTCCTTCCTATAGAGCATAAAATAATCCATAAACTCAAATGCATCAAAATTTATTATATCAACTCCTGTCTCAATTATCATGGACCAATCTGTGTTTCCACAGCAGTGGATCCCAATTAATGCATTACTTCTGGATCTTAAGTAATCTATAACCTCTCTTATAAACTTAATGACCTCTTCCCTCCGGATAGGGGTAAAGGCTGAACCAAAACCAGATAGATATGGTTCATCTATGAAAATTATAGGCCTCTTGTCAGATATAGACATCTTTTTAATCAGCCACAGGGCCTTAATTGCCAAGCCCTTGACCACAGTGTCCATAATTTCGCTATTGTAAAGGACAGATTTTCCTGTTAGATCCTTCAGTCCTCCTCCAAAGGTGATGGGGCCTACTATCTGACCCTTGATAAAGGGCCCATAGCTTTGAGGGCTTTTATCAACCAGTTCTAAAAGTTTATAGAGACCAGTTGCATAATCATGACTGACTGCAAAATAGTCAGTATCTTCGGCCATAAAATGCTCATAAAAAGATATAAGTTCTATATCCTTGTCATTGGAAGAGGTGACATAGATAGAGCTTTTCTCATGATTTATTTCAAGCAGAGGAAGCCCTTGACTTGCCTGGATAGACATATCTTCAAGAGGGGTTCGCTTGACAAACTGAGGCCAAAAAGGAATATCCGGGAAAATCTTAAGGATGTGCTGGCAGGTATAATCTACATCTAAGAAAGGTACGCTACCTACACCTGTAGCCATAAAATTGAAGGTGAGACTCTTTTTCAATTGATCCCTAACTCTACATCCTCTCAATATATTCTCTTGAGCGTGTGTCTACCCTTACTGTGTCCTCGATATTAATAAAGAGTGGAACCTGAATAACCCCTCCTGACTCAAGAGTGGCTGGTTTACTGCCTCCAGATACTGTATTTCCTTTAATACCTGGTTCGGTTTGGACAATCTTTAAATCAACGAAATTGGGGAGCTCTATATCCATTATTCTTTCATTGTATATCAGTGCCTTGACATTTGTATTTTCTTTTAAAAATAGCTGTTTTCCCTTTAACTGTTCAGCTTTTAAAAAAACCTGATCAAAGGTTTCTGTATCCATAAAACAGAATTCACCTTTATCCTGGTAAAGATATTCCATCTCTTTTTCCTGTATATTGGGAATAGCAACCTTTTCTCCGGCCCTAAATGTCTTCTCTAACACCTGTCCGGTAATCATATTCTTCAGTTTTGTCCTCACAAATGCCCCACCTTTACCTGGCTTTACATGTAAAAATTCTATAATTGTAAATGGCTTTCCATCCAATTCTATCTTTAGTCCTGTTCTAAAATCTGCCGTTGAATACATTGATGCCTTTTCCCCTTTATCTTGGTTAAATAGTTAAATCGCCACCACCCTCCTTTGCTCTATATTAGCAAGCCACCTCTCCAAGATTCCTATTACCTTTAATTTCTTTTCTTTTAATATCTCTTCTTTAGCTTTTCTGCGCTCTTCAGCCTCCTTTATCTCCTTTAATTCATTGAGTCTATTTCTGGATTTTTCATCATCTGGAACGGCCTTAACTACCTGATCATATATCTTTATGGCCTCTTCAATCTCTCCCTGATTGTAATAAATTTCAGCCAAGGTAGGGGTTGGAAGAGCTGATGGCTCTTCTTCGGTGGAAGTACTTAATTCAGATAGAAGTTGGGCTGCCTCCTGATCACTGCTGTGGTGTGCTAAATATATCTTTAATGAATTTATTGCTTCTTCAATCCTATCCTCTTTTTTAAAAAGCTCGGCTTGAAGTTTAAAAATGGAAGATAAGTCATCAATTTGCTTACACAATTTTCTTAATTCTAACTCTGCAAGTTCTACAAGTCCCTGTTCAATATAGGTTCCTGCCAAAAGCTTTCTTATGTCAATATCATCTGGGAAAAATTCCAATGCCTTAATGCAAGCCTTTATTGCTTTCTCAGGTTTTCCTTCTTTCTTTAAGATTCCAATAAGGATAAGTCTTGCCCTAGGTGTTGCTATATTATCTATAATTTCGTCATAGTCCTGATCTAATGCTGTCACATTCAACCCCTTTTTTATATTTTATATCTGCCTACATTATCCCTAAGGTGTCCTACTTTCTGTTATCATTTTCTTTTTTAGCTTTCTGGCCACTTTTAAAGCGATAGATAATTTCATTCTCTTTTACCAGGCCCAGTTCCTTGCGAGCCACTGACTCCAAATATTTTGGGTCCCCACGAAGTCGTCTGATCTCATCAGCAAGTAGCATATTTTTTTCTTTAAGATTCTTTATGATAGATAAATATCTCTCTTTTTCTTTCTGCATTTTATATAGGTCTATTAATCCATGCCGCCCAAAGGTTAACCAGGCAAATAAAAGGACAGCAACAAGAGAGAGAAGTAAGATTGGGGCAATATAATTTTTTTTAAAACGCGCCAAATTTAAAAAACCTTTTCAGGCTCCCACTGAGCAGCTATAACAATGAAGTTAATCCCAGCTTGATTGGCTAAATCCATGACCCTGACTACATAGCCATGTTTAACATTTCTATCGGCCTGTAAAATAAGGTTGATGTTTCTTTGTTCAGCAATCCTTTTAAGCCTGAGGTAAAGATCCTTTAAAGCAACTTTCCCTTTTTTTAGATAACAATTTCCTGTTTCATCTATAACAACAATCATGGTATCCGCTGATTGATCTGATGCTCTCTCAGTAATATCAGGCAATTTAATATCAATACCTGTTATAATCTCAAAGTGAGAGGTTAACATAAAAAATATAAGTAGCAAAAATACAATATCAATTAGAGGAGCCATGCTTATGCCAAGACTTATCTCTTCCTTCTTTGGCTGACTAAAACGCATTATTTCTGGACTCCCTCCATGGTATCAATGAGCCTAATAGAGCTTTCCTCCATTTCAAAGATCAGAATCTGTGCCTTATCTATAAGAAAACGATAGGCAACCAGTGTGGGTATAGCTACCAGCAGGCCTGTAGCCGTTGTAATTAGAGCCTCAGCAATACCTCCTGCAAGAGGTGCAGTTCCACCAACACCATGAATAGAGATAGCATTAAAGGTTTTTATCATACCTGAAACTGTACCGAGCAATCCAAGCAGCGGGGAAAGATTAGCTATAGTTAATAATACCCCTATATTTCTCTCCAATATAACCCTCTCTCCTTCCCTTATCTTCTATAGCCTCTTTAACCAGCCATATACCTCTGCCAGCATTTTTTAAGCCCTCAAGAAAAATTCTGGCAATTGAAGAGCTATTTCCTTGGCAGAGGAAGACCACCTTTGCTATCTTAGTCCTTTGTACAAATTCTTCTACCTTAAGAATAAAGTCCTTTGGTATGATTAATTTCCGCCTCAATATCCATACCCTCTCCAAAAATATAGCAAGGGAAACAACAGAACAAAATAGGATAGGATACATGAAAGGCCCACCTTTAATAACAAGTTCGATCAATCTTCTCCTCCAGGTAAATATGTGCCTAAGATACCTTTTAAAAAATTTAAAGTCAAGAGCACGCTTATACCAGGCAGGGGCCCGTCATACAAACAACTAACCCTCTAATTTAATAGTATAGGAATTTCCTTTTTAAGTCCTTGTAGGGGCGGCATTTATGACGTCCCGCAAAGCGGGATTCGACCTGCCCGCCATCGCTACGCTTAGGCGTTGGCAGGCGGGTAAATCGAACCCCTACAGGTCCACACCGAAGGTGCGATATGTTCACGAAAGTTATATGCTGAATCAAAATCTTACAAATACTAATACAACGTTTCACTAAAAGGTCTACATAATAATTGTCATTGCGAGCGATAGCGAAGCAATCTCTAACCGCTGGAAAAAACAATGAGATTGCTTCGTCGCTCCGCTTCTCGCAATGACAGTAAAATGCCACTTTATATGTCT
>JAUWZV010000044.1 GCA_030615105.1 Desulfobacteraceae bacterium | reverse complement strand
GAAATATCTTAGCCACAACAGCATGTTCGTATCAAGTCGCACCAGGGCGGGCCGTAAGGGTTTTATCCACATGATAAGCTGACCGCCTATCAAGCTCAATCGAGCCGACCCCCTTCGGGCTTCGCTCCGCTCGGTCGGTTGGCACGGTAAATTGCAAGAAGCAATTTCCGCCCCCAACCGACGGCGGCTCATCTCGCTGCCCGATATTGAGCAAATACAAAAATTCCAAAATAAGGAAATACTTTTTAATAATTTTTCATTTTCAAGTTTAATATTTTTATTTTTCATTGAAGTTTAGCTATATCTTCTTATAGCTAAACTGTTAGGGGCTGAGGTAGTCTAATGATAGAATATGGTGAGAAGATAAGAGAGATAGCCAAAAAGATCTTAGAGGAAAGAAAGGTAGATCTGATTATTGGTTTTAAAAAGGGGACAATCCCCATGATGACAGAGCCTGTCTTGATAAAAGATGGCCAAAATTTGGACCAATTATACTGGGATAGTTTCTGCAACATGAACCTTGCCAATTATCTACCTAAAAGGGAAGAAAAAATAGGGATAATAGCAAAGGGTTGCGATTCAAGGAACATTGCAGTACACATCGTAGAAAATCAGATCAAAAGGGAACAACTTTACATAGTTGGGGTTCCCTGCAAAGGGATGATTGATAGAAGAAAGATAATTTCTTTTTTGGGCGACAAAGAGGTGAGAGAGGTCACTGAATCGGATGAGGATATTACGATCAAGGGAGAGGGATTTGAGCATACACTGAAAAAGAGCGATTATTTACAAGATAATTGCAGAACATGTATGCACAGGAACCCAGTAATCTATGACGCCATAGTAGGGGATTTGGTAGAAGAAAGAAAGGATCCTGACCCTTATGAAGATGTAAAAGAGATAGAGGGAATAGGATTAGAGGAAAGGTGGGAATCCTTTTCAAATCTTATCAAGGACTGCATTCGATGTTATGCCTGCAGAAATGCCTGCCCCCTTTGTTACTGCCCTACCTGTTTTGTAGATGAATCAGACCCGCAATGGGTAGGAAAAAGTACTGACCCTACTGATACCGTGACCTTTCATATACTGAGGGCCTACCACTGTGCAGGTCGCTGTACAGACTGTGGTGCATGCCAGCAGGCCTGTCCAGTGGATATCAATGTCAGGCTTTTTACCAGAAAATTAAATAAGGATGTCCTTGATCTTTATAACCATGAGGCTGGATTGAGCATAGAAGAAAGGCCGCCCCTTGATACCTATAAACCGGACGATTATGACGAATTTATCAGATAAGGCATAACAGTTTAGCTATCTGAAAAGAGAGCTAAACTTCAGTGCAAAATGCAAATTTTAAATTGCAAAATACAAAATCATAAAAATTATAGATACCCCCGCTTGTCTTGCGTTCCAAAGCATTGCGGGCAGGCATATTTTGAAATTTTAACTTTACATTTTACATTTTACAATGATGTTTGGCAGTTACCTCAAGCTGCTAAACAGTTTTAGCAAGGTGACCAATGAATGATAAGATAATTAAAAAAGAAGAATTGCAGGATTTTTTAAAGGCGTTGAAAAAGACCCATGAGGTCTTTGTGCCTGTTAAGGAAAAGGATTTTTATAGGTTTAACCCCTTAACGGATGAGAGCAAGGGAGACCTGAATTTCACCAATACACGCCTTTCACCAAAATCATTACTCTTTCCTCAATCAGAAAGGATGTTTGAATACACCCTTGATGAGGAAAGCAGTGATGCCCATATCGTAAAAGAGTCCTCAAAAGATTACTCGCCCACAGTGATAACAGGTATTAGGCCGTGTGATGCCAAGGCCTTGAGATTGGTGGATGTAAACTTTAACAACCCGGAATTTAAAGATCCATGGTGGGTCAAACACCTGGAGCCAATGACATTCATAGGTCTTGGGTGTAATGAGCCTGCCAACACCTGTTTTTGCACTTCTGTTGGTTGTGGGCCTTTCAATGAAGAGGGTCTGGATGTTCTTCTTTTTGATCTTGGAGAAAATTTTTTGGCCAGGGCCCTTACACCAAAAGGTGAAGAACTCTTTAAGCTTGTGGGGGTGGATAAGGATGCAGACAGCGATCTGAAGAAGAAGGCAGATGAGCTAAAGATAGAAGCTGAGAACAAGATAAGCAGTCATGTTCCCACAGATAAGCTAAAGGAAAAGAAGGTTGATGACCTTTTTAATGCCCTTTTCTGGGATGACATTGCCTTTGCCTGTATAAATTGTGGCACTTGCACATTTATATGCCCTACGTGCTGGTGTTTTGATATACAGGATGAGATCACAAAAAAGCAAGGGGATAGGATCAGAAACTGGGATAGCTGCATGTTTCCGCTTTTTACCCTCCATGCCTCCGGGCATAACCCAAGAACTGAAAAGGTGCAGAGGGTCAGGCAGAGATTCATGCATAAATTAAAATACTACGTAGACAAATATAACAATGGGGTTGCCTGTGTTGGTTGTGGAAGGTGCGTTAAATCCTGTCCTTTAAATATTGATATAAGAGAGGTCTTTTCTCTTATGAATGACCTATAAATAGTAAGAAGTAGGCAGTATGCAGTAAGCAGTGTATAGTCCTTTATAGTCCTTGTTGCTTACTGCCTACTCTCTACTGCCTACTTTAATCACTAAGGAGGTTCAGGTGTCAGATAATCCATATCTCCCTCACCCTGTAAGGATTGAACAGATCATTATAGAAACCGAGGATAAAAATTTAAGGACCTTTAAATTAGTTTTCTTTAATAAAGAAGATGAGGAAAAATTTAATTTTATACCGGGACAATTCTGTGAAATCTCTATAGCGGGGAAGGGTGAAATACCAATTGGTATAGCATCATCCCCAACAGAGAAGGGCTTCCTCCTTTTCACCGTTAATAAGACTGGAGTGGTAACCAGATACATTCACAATATGAAAGAAGGCGATATAATCGGTGTTAGAGGTCCATTAGGCAACTGGTATCCCTGGGAAGCAATGGAAGGGAAAAATGTAGTGGTAATTGGTGGAGGATTTGCATTTACTACCCTGAGATCAAGTATCGTCTATATGCTACATCCAGAAAATAGAAATAGATTTAAGGATATTATTGTTGTATATGGGGCACGATCTCCGGGTCTGCTTCTCTACAGGCAAGAAATTGCTGAATGGGAAAAGAGAGATGACATAGACGTCCATATCACTGTTGATGCAACTGATGATCCAGATTGGCAATATAATGTGGGTTTTGTGCCTACCATCACGGAGCAGAAGATCACCACCAGTGAAAATTCCTATGCCCTGGTCTGTGGCCCTCCTATTATGATCAAATTCACACAGCCAGTACTTGAGAAGGTTGGATTTAAACCTGAGCAGATAATCATGTCTTTAGAGATGAGGATGAAATGCGGAATAGGGATCTGTGGCAGGTGTAACATTGGTGACCAGTATGTTTGCAAGGATGGCCCTGTCTTCTCCTTAGCCGAGCTTAATGAGTTGCCAAAGGAATATTGACGATTAGAATTTTACCTTTGGCACCTCCTTTGCTATGGCTGCTACCTTGAAAAATTCCGCCTTGGTAAATCCAAATATCCCTGCCAGAATATTGGTTGGGAAACTCCTAATCTTGACATTGTAAGTCTTTACAGCCTCGTTATATCTTCTTCTCTCAACAGAAATCCTGTTTTCGGTGCCTGCCAATTCATCCTGGAGCCTGATAAAGTTCTGATTTGCCTTGAGGTCTGGGTACCTCTCCACCACAAACAACAGCCTTGATAAGGCGGATGAGAGTTCGTTGTTTGCACCTATCTTTTCCTTTATATTTGTTGCCGACCCAACCTTTGACCGCGCCTCGGTCACTCGCAAAAAGACCTCTTTTTCGTGTCTTGCATAGCCTTTAACAGTTTCCACATAATTTGGTATGAGATCATATCGTCTCTGGAGCTGGTTTTCCACCTGTGCCCATGCACCTTTTATCCCCTCATCCAATCTAACTAAAGTATTGTATGTCCCTTTAATAGAAAAAAAGATAGAAAGAAGAATAACCAGTATAACTATGCCAGCTATGACCAGTGCCTTTGCTGTTTTTCCCATGATAAACTCCCTATAAACTCAAAAAACTATCTTATCAACCTGCTTTGATAATCCTTTAATTTCTGAAATATATTTCCAAACAATCTCCTTGACCTCATCTCTGCCTGGCTTTTCCTCTCCTCTCTTTATATACCAAAGTGTCTGGAAGAGCTTCCTGTCAAGCCCAAAGCTTTCGGCTATTGCTTGAATGACAGCCTCAGAGTTTCCTGGTATCTCCTCTCCCTTAAGATGGAGTAATGCCTTGAATATGGAGATAAATGCTGGAAGTGATTGGGTTATAAGTTCCCTTAATAGATGAACCTTACCCTGTGCCTGTAAAAAAGAACTGCGGAGCAAGAGAAGCTTTGCCTTTAGCTCCCTCTCGCATTGGACTCTGAGATCTTCTTTCTTAATAATTAGATCCTTTAGGATATCTTCACCATGGATAACCTTGTAGGCCGATCTTATGTTAAAAAATTCTAAGGGAAAGGCATCTAAGGATGATTCTATGTAGTCTTTGGTCAAAAATAGTGGAACAAGGATCCTCCTCTTTTGCCATTTGGCCACTAAATTCATTGCATCACCCAAGCGTTCTATTCCATTATCGGTTAGAGCAATCAAAAAATTGATGTCTGATTTTTTTGGTATGTACTCACCCCTTGCACCACTGCCGTAAAGGATAATGGCAAGCAGATCATCGCCAAAAATGGTAGTATAATCTACCCTGAATTCATCGAATATATCCTCGGGCCTCTCAGGTATTTTTGCCATAGGTGTTAACCTCCATATTTTAAAAGCCTCCGCTGGCGCCACCGCCGCCGCTCATTCCACCTCCAAATCCTCCAAATCCACCTCCAAATCCTCCGAAGCTACTGGATCCTCCAAAACCTCCCCTGCCTCCACCAAGTAACATAAGGAGGAAAAATGTACCAATACCAATACGGCGGGACCTGAATAGGAACAAGAATACAAACAGCAAAAAGACAAAAGGAATAATGCCATAAGAGGAACTGCCTCTTTTTGATGAAACCCTTTTTTGTGTGGAGGGTAGCCCAGTCAACTTGATACCTTTATCCCTGGCTATAATACTGGCTGTGGCATAAAGGCCGTTTAAGAGACCTAACCCATATTCTCCTTTTTTTAAATAGGGGACCATGGCCTTATCCCTTATCTGGCCTGCTAAACCGTCAGGTATAATCCCCTCAAGGCCATATCCTATTTCTATACGAAGCCTTCGTTCCTTGAGGGCAAGAAGAATCATAACTCCCCTGTCCTCCCCTTTTTTACCTACACCCCACTTTTCATAGAGCTTATTTGTGAACTCATCTATATTAGCACCACCAATATCCTTGAAAATAACTACTGTCAGGGTTGCCCCTGTTTTATCGAGAACCTCAAGGGCAAGTAGATTCATCTTCTCTTTAATGGACGGAGATATAATACCTGCAAAATCATTTATCAGGCCCTGGCGGGCAGGAAGGTTTTTATCAGCCCATGCAATGGATGCAAAAATAACAGTAAGAAAAAGGGTGAATAATATAAAATAGCGGGGCTTTCTTTCTGGCAGGGTAAAATTTCTGCTGGTTTTATATATCACAGATTCAAATCTCTGAGCTCTTCTATTAATGCTCGCTGTTTGCTGTTCAATTTTTTCGGTACAGCAACATTTATATTTACATAGGCATCTCCTCTACCTCTTCCATCCATGCTGGGCATGCCATATCCCTTTAATCTCATCTTTGAGCCATTCTGAGACCCGGCTGGTATCTTCAGGCTAAGCCTTTTACCGTCAATGGTTGGCACCTCGATCTTTGTCCCTAATGCAGCCTCCGAGAATTTTATCTCTCTATTCATGTACAGATCATTCCCTTCCCTCTGAAAGATAGGGTGATTAAAAATCTTCATCTTAATATAAAGATCTCCTGAAGGCCCTCCTTGAGGTCCTGGCTGACCCTTGCCAGCAAGTCTTAATTTTTTGCCATCGGCTATCCCTGCAGGTATCTTTACCTTTATCTGTTGATGTACTCCGCCTAAATTATAAGAGATAGTCCTTTGTTCAGTCTTAAAAATATCCTCCAAGTGAAGAGGGAGTTCATAGATTACATCCTGGCCTTTCAAACCCCCGGTGCGATCGCTAAAGCCAGTGAAAATGGAGCTATAGGGATCGCCTTTTGTTCTATATCGGGGACTTCTGCTTGCTCCAGAGAAAATATGGTTAAATATACCTGCACCTCCACCCCTCTTCCTGCCACCGATATTTCCAAATCCAAATTCCCTGAATATATCACTGAAATCAAAGCTGCTGAAGATATCCTCTTGGCTGTATCTCTGCTGGAAGCCCTCAGCTCCAAACATATCATACTGCTTTTTCTTCTCTGGATCGCTTAGGACCGCATAGGCCTCGCTTATCTCTTTAAATTTCTCTTCGGCGGTCTTGTTATCCTTGTTCCTATCAGGGTGGTATTTCATAGCCAGCTTCCTGTAAGACTTTTTAATATCCTCAGTGCTGGCGTTCTTTTTTACCCCAAGTATTTTATAGTAATCTTTATTAGACATCTCTACTGTAAGCTAACCTTCAGTTACTTCTCAATAAATTCGGGTGGATTTTATAAGCCTGAGGCTTATTAATACGTAAGGATTTTATAAAAGGCTTACGCCTAAATTCCTAAATAGGAGTTTACCCCTGGCCCAGACCTGAGTTCCCGTGTGCAAGCGCTATAATTTCAACTTTCGAAATTTTACAACGAAAACGCCATATTCCGGGCAAGTCGCACCAGGGCGGGCCGTAAGGGTTTTATCCACAGGATATTGAGTAATTACATTTATTCTATAAAGAATTAAATGAATATAAGCAGGATTGATAGCAAAGTCAAGAAGGCAGGTTTCCCCTTTTGGATGTAGTTTTAGCCAATATCCCACCCCTTGAAGACCAATTAATTGTCACCGTCAGCCAATCAGGCTCACAGGTTTTGTATAAGAGATCGGCAATTTCCTCGGTGATATATTCCTGCCAGTTTCTTTTGTTTCTCCACATCATTAGATAATCCCTGACTGACTTGCCTTCCAGAATTTTTTCTCTAGGTTTGTACCGTATGGTGATAACACCTTGATCATGCCTTTCCGAGACAGGGCAGAGGGATTGGAACTCTGGGTATTCCCATTCGATCAGGGGTGTGTGTTCTCTTGCAGGAAACGTAGTTAATTTGACCCCATCAGGGCTCTCAACTTTGGCCTTGGAAGCCTTTGAATAGTCGGTCATTAAAAAATTTCTCCTATATCTTTAAGGTTTATAATTGAAGAAAGGTAATTACTCAATATCCTGTGAACTTGCGGTCGGGCCTGCCCGTCACCTGCCCGCTCGTGCCTTGCAATGGCAGGCGGGTCGCTCTCGCCCGTCCGCCATCGGCTTCGCCTCAGGCGAATGCCGGGCGGGCTCAGGTGAGGCGGACGGGCATAAAACCCAATTCAACATCTAGATGTAGGGTGGTCCGCCAAAGTTCGGTGGCGGGCCACCTGTTTAAGGTCGGGTATAAAACCCGACCCTACATTTTCCACACTTTATTGAGCACGTTCAAAGAAAGGTTCTTTAAACAAGTCTAAAACTTGATAGATAAATGTCAATATAAACTTAGGGCTTTGTTATCAAAAGTGCCTAAAGCCCGCCCTGGCGCGACGTGCTTAAATCAAACTGTTAAGTTTATAAGGCACTATATGCTCTTATCAACCTATTAAAATTATAGGCCAGGCCTGCCCGCCATCTGGCAGGCGGGTCTGGGCCAGGGTTTAAATGTTAAAATGCCACAACAAATAATTTTACTTAAATAAAAACATCAGATTTTTTGGTCTGATTATGTAATCTTATCCATAATTTTAGTTCAATTTAGGCACCTTAGCTCACTTTAGGCACTTATTTATTTGATTTTAATCTAAATGCGTAAGATACTATGAAATATAAAGTACTTAAAGCCCGCCCTGGCGCGACGAGCTTAAATCAAACTGTTAAGTCTATAACGCGCTAGGTGCTTTGATCAGCCTATTAAGATTATGGGCCAGGCCTGCCCGCCATCTGGCAGGCGGGTCTGGGCCAGGGTTTAAAGTGAGCTAAAGTGCCTAAAGTTACTGGATTCTGGATACTGTATGCTTATTCCTTTATGCTGGATGTATCCAAATATCCAGTAACAAGTTACGAGTACAGCAAACTCAAATAACAACAAATAACGAAAGCTGGGTGGTTAGCTAAACGCTTACTTAGTATTTATTTAAAGGTAGGCAAATTGATCTATCACCGAAACTATATTCTAACTATTGGATTTATTATCTTATTTGTTCTTTTACTATCTTTTAAAAATTGGGATTCAAAACAAGGGGCTGAAAAAGAAGATAAAGAAAAGGCTACCCTGATCAAGTTGGACAAGTTAGCCATTCGCCCGGATGATGGGGATACCTTTTTTTACAAAGACCTTACCATAAGGATCTTGGGTATAGATGCACCAGAGATTATCCATAAAGAGCATGGGATATTTAAGGATCAGCCCTATGGCCGAAAGGCAGCGGAAATGACTATAAATATCTTAAGAAAGGCCAAAATTATTGAATATCTTCCCTTTCAAGATGATAAGTATGGCCGCCTCCTTGCACATGTATTTGTTGATGGAGAACTCCTGTCTATCCATTTGATCAGGGCAGGATTAGCATACGAGAACATATCCTATTATGGAGATAATGGATTTCCTGATTTGGCAGAAAAGATTTTAAAGGCTGTAGGTGAGTCCCCAAGGCCACCATTTGAGGTGCCATACAGATGGCGCAGGAGGCACCAGATAAAGAAATGAAATCATTAAACCCTTTCAGGTCACAAAGAAGTATGAAAGTATTAAGCCAATGGACGATAGCTCATGCAAACCAAGATTAAAATACTAAACACTAAATTCTAAACAATATCAAATATCAAAATCCAAATGATCCAAACATGTTTTAGAGAAGTTAGAGACTGAAGGCAAGAGATTTTAAACCTCAAACCTTCAACATCAAACCCTTATTATCTATATTAATGAGTTTTGTATTTTGGACATTTGAATTTTTGATTTGTTTAGGATTTGGTGCTTAGAATTTAGAATTTAAGTAGCTGGTTCTTAAAAAGTTTTGGCTCTAAAGAGTAACAGATAGATATTTTCACATGAAGCAAAAAAAGCAAGCCCCTCAACTCGAAGTAATAACTACCCATATGAATGCTGACTTTGATTCGTTGGCATCCATGCTGGCTGCCAAAAAGCTTTACCCTGAGGCCATAATGGTATTTCCTGGTGCCCAGGAACAAAATTTGAGGAATTTTTTTCTGCACACAAGTTCTTATCTTTTTGACCTCAAACGTATAAAAGATGTTGATTTAAATGAAGTCAAGAGACTCATATTGGTGGACACACGTCAGAAAAAGCGGATCGGCAAATTTAAAAAGCTCTTAGACAAGAACGCATTGGAGATACACATATATGATCATCACCCGCCATCTGATGATGATATTAAGGGTGATTTTGAGCTTATCCAAGAACTTGGGGCCGGGACATCCATATTGACCAAAATAATAAGGGAAAAGGGGATCAAGATTACTCCTGATGAGGCAACCCTGATGTCACTTGGTATATATGAAGATACTGGTTCTTTTACCTATGCCTCTACAAAGGCAGAAGATCATGATGCTGCTGCCTGGTTATTAGAGCAAGGAGCATCTCTTAATACAATCTCTGATATGTTAACAAGGGAGTTGACTGCTGAACAGGTTTGGCTATTGAATGATTTGATGGCTTCAGCCACCAAAAACAATATCAATGGTGTAGAGGTGGTTATAGCAAAGGCCAGAAGCGATAGGTATATAGGTGATTTTGCCGTTTTAGTTCAAAAGTTTATGGAAATGGAAAATCTCAATGTTATATTTGGCCTCGCCCAGATGGAAAATAGGGTCTACCTGGTTGCCAGGAGCAGGATTCCAGAGATAAATGTTGCAGAGATTGCCTTTGAATTTGGTGGCGGGGGGCATCCTCAGGCTGCCTCAGCTACTATCATCGATAAAACCCTCATCCAGACAGAAGAAGAACTCAACACCATCCTATTAAGCAAGATAAATTTTGAGAGATTGGCCAAAGATATGATGACTTCACCTGCCATCTATATATCACCTGAGGCTACTATCAGAGAGGCAAGTGATGTATTAACCGGCTACACTATTAATGTGTTGATGGTTATCGATGAAAATAGAACACTCAAGGGATATATCTCCAGGCAGATGGTGGATAGAGCTACTTTTTTGGGTCTGGAGATGAGGCCTGTAAAAGAGTATATGAATGTAGAATTTTTTCATGTAGGGCCTGATGCCACCTTGAATGAGATACAGGATTTGATTATCAATAACAAGGTCAGAATTCTACCTGTATTAAAGGATAGCCAGTTGCTTGGGGTTATTACAAGAACAGACCTTTTAACTATATTGATAGAAAGATCATCTACACCGGAGTTTTTATATGATTCAGAGGATGTTCCAAGGTTTGTTAGGAAAAAAAATATCGGAAATTTACTCAAAGAGAGGTTACCCGTTAAGATAATAAAGATATTAAAGGATCTAGGAGAGATAGCTGATAACCTTGATTTTAATGCTTATCTGGTAGGAGGGCTTGTAAGAGATGTTATCTTGAAAAAGAAAAATCTTGATGTGGATATCGTTATCGAAGGAGAGGGTATCCAGTTCGCTAAAACCTTTGCCGATCATTTTGGCGCCAAGGTGAGGAGTTATCCCAAGTTTGGAACAGCTGTTGTGGTTATGCCAGACGGTTTTAAGATAGATGTTGCAACTGCAAGGATAGAGCATTACGAATCACCAGCTGCTCTACCTGAAGTTAAGCTGAGTTCTTTAAAAAGGGATCTTTTCAGGAGAGACTTTACAATCAATACCCTGGCCGTTCATCTTAATAAGGGGCATTATGGTACCCTTATAGATCATTTTGGCGCCACGAGGGATATCAAAGAACGTACCTTAAGGGTACTTCATAATCTTAGTTTTGTTGAAGATCCCACAAGAATCTTGAGGGCCATTAGATTTGAGCAGCGATTCGGGTTCAAAATAGGGAAGCTTACAGAAAGTCTAATACAAAATGCTGTAAATATACATTGCTTTGAGAATCTATCTGGCAAGAGGCTTTTCATAGAGCTTAAACTGATTTTAAAGGAAGAAGATCCCATAGGGATAATAGAAAGGATGGATGGATATGATCTTCTGAAATTCATCTCACCCGATCTGAGGCTTACAGAGGAGCTAAGAGATGTCCTGACAACAATAAAGGGGATTCTGGTATGGTTTAATCTCCTTTACCTGAGTGTTACCTATAAACCATGGAAGGTATACTTTCTTGGTTTAACCTCTTCTTTGAGCGACACTGCCTTGAATAATTTAGCCGAGAGGATGCAGGTTCAAGATAAAGAGATATTAAGTATGATTTCCGCTCGCCAGGAGGTAAGGCAAGCCTTAAAGGAGCTTTCCCGGCTAAGTGATAAGAAAAATTATTCTTTATACAGGATTCTCTCACCCTTTCCACCTGAGATTTTACTTTATGGCATGGCCAAGACCAGGAGTGAAAAGATAAAAAGATCCATATCCACCTTTTTTACCAAACTAAGAGAGACAGAGGTCTTTCTAAAGGGCAAAGATCTCATTAATATGGGTTATAAACCTGGTCCCTTTTTCAAGGAGATATTTGACAGCATACTGGAGGCCAAGATGGAGGGTGACGTGAGTACAAAGGAAGATGAGGTTGAGTTTGTAAAGGATAGATTTGGGAGTTTACTAAATCAAGTTAAAAGTTAAAAGTTACAAATTAAAATTGGCAACTTTATGAATACCTGGAGGACTGATAAATGGAGAGAAAGAGAATCGTCAGCGGTATGAGACCAACCGGAAGCCTTCATCTTGGACACGTTCACGGTGCACTAATTAACTGGCGATCCCTTCAGAAGGATTACCAATGTTTTTATTTCATTGCTGATTGGCATGCCTTAACAAGTGAATATGAACATCCGGAGATTATCAAGGAAAGCACTCGGGATATAATTATTGACTGGATCGCAATTGGTCTTAACCCGGAGGAATCGGTGTTCTTTATCCAATCAAGCATAAAGGAACACGCAGAGCTTCATCTGATTTTTTCCATGATAACACCTCTTCCATGGCTGGAAAGAAATCCTACTTATAAGGAACAGCTTTCGGAAATGGCTCAGAAGAATCTCTATACTTATGGGTTTCTGGGTTATCCGGTTCTTCAGGCAGCAGATATACTGATGTATAAGGCGAATGGTGTGCCTGTGGGAGAGGATCAAAGTCCTCATGTTGAATTGACAAGAGAGATAGCCCGGCGTTTCAATTATTTCTATTCCAATGTTTTTCCTTTGCCAGAGACCTTACTAACACCAGAGGCTAAGATACTTGGTATAGACAGGAGGAAGATGAGCAACAGTTACAACAATGCCATATTTATCTCAGAGTCAAAGGAGATAGTAACCAAAAAGGTAGCTGATATGATTACTGATCCCCAGAGGGCCAGGAAATCTGACCCTGGCAGACCGGACTTCTGTAATGTCTTTACCTTTCATGAGTTATACACTGATAAAGAAATGCTGAAAGAGATAGATGAGGGCTGTCGGAAAGCATCCATAGGTTGTGTGGACTGCAAGAAGATGATGGCATCAAACTTAAATAAGGCCTTGGAACCGATAAGAGAGAAAAGGAGTGAATTGAAGGCCAATCTTAAAATTGTAGACAATATTATTGATGAAGGTAATAAAAAGGCACGCAAGATTGCCAAAAACACTATGAAAGAGGTGAGAGAGGTTGTTAAGATCTAACCCTCTTTCGTGTTTAAGTTAAAAGTTTAAGTTAAGAACTCATAAGACTATAAATAACAGGTAACGTTCATTGGTAACGAAGCCCGTATCGTAAAGCGTCTAAAGGTTACGTCAAAAAACACCAACGACCTAACCGATAGACGAAACGGCCTCCGGCTCGTAGAACCTACGGCTCGGAGAGGCATCGTAACCCCGCCCGCTAACGCCTGAGCGTAGCGATGGCGGGCGGGCGTAACCGTTTAACGATGATTATGTCATTTCAACTTTTTTAGGAAGAACCAAATTTAATCATGACCTTTACAACAAAACTCGAGGTATTTGAGGGTCCGCTTGATCTACTATTGCACTTGATAAAGATAAATGAGGTAGACATCTCAGATATACCAATAGCTACCATTACCGATCAATATCTGGAATATTTAGACCTGATGAAGGCCTTGGACATTAATGTTGCCGGTGATTTTTTGCTCATGGCATCTACCCTGATGCACATTAAATCCAAGATGCTCCTCCCAAAACAAAAGGATGATTTTGAGGAGATAGAAGATCCAAGAGAGGAAATCGTAAGGTCCCTTATGGAATATATGCGTCTTAAAGAAGCAGCTAATGAATTAGCATCCAGGGATATTCTCTATAGGGATGTTTTCAAAAGAGGCATTGAAATGGATAGCCCGAGCGGTCAAGAAGACATTAATACAGCAGAGGTTACTCTCTATGAATTGATGAACGCATTTAAAATGATTATAAAGAAAAAATATCCTGATATAGTTCTTAGATTCAAAGCTGAGTCATGGTCTGTGAAGAAAAAGATGGTTGAAATAATGAAAAGATTGAAAGGGGTAAAAAATCTCTATCTCGGAGACCTTTTTTCCACGATGGGGTCCGTTTCAGAAATGATTGCCACCTTTTTAGCCTTACTCGAGCTGGTAAGAACCGGCTCTATCAATGCTTTTCAGGACAGAGAAGGTAGTGATATCCGGCTTGAGGCAATAAACAAGTAAGCTTATGAATGGCGAAAGGTCAAAGGTTAAAGGCAAAAGGTGAAAGGAAAGTAAGCAGTAGGCAGTATGCAGCAAGCAGCTAAGAGGTTTTTAGTGCTTACCGCATATTGCATATTGCATACTATTTGCTCGTTACGAGATATGGTATATCGCAAATCGCAAATCTTTAACTTTAGGCACTTTTTATGAATACTTCCCTAAAACTAATAGTAGAATCCCTTCTTTTTGCATCCAGTGAGCCCTTGACCCCTCGGCAGATCCGCGACCTTCTTCCAGGAAAAGATCTCAAAGAGATAAAGCATGTCCTTCAAGAGCTTAAAAACGAATATGAAAAGATGGATAGGAGTTTCCTTATCAGGGAGGTAGCCCAAGGCTACCAGTTCCGCTCCCTTCCCCTATACGGGCCGTATATCGCTAATATGCCTAGCTCAACTCCATCCAGATTAAGCAGGGCGGCGCTGGAAACATTGGCCATTATTGCCTATAAGCAACCTATCATCCGGCAGGAGATTGAAAGGTTAAGGGGTGTGGATGTAAGCAGTTTAGTAAGAATGTTACTCAAAAAGGGACTCATTAGAATTGTGGGTCGAAAGTCCCTACCGGGCAGGCCAATTATCTATGGTACAACAGGAAAGTTTCTCGAGGTCTTTGATTTAAAGGATCTGTCATCGCTTCCCACCTTAAAGGAAATTGAAGAGCTTGGTTATGGAGAAGAAGGATGATAGAAAAAGGGAGCGGTTGAACAAGATTATCGCCATGGCCGGCATTGCCTCCAGAAGACGTGCTGATGAGCTTATCTCTTCAGGTCTGGTAACGGTAAATGGGCGGGCGGAGACAACAGCAGGCTCAAAGGCGATTTGGGGGATAGATTCTATCAACGTTGATGGCCACCCTATTCCTGATCCCCCGAAGAAGATCTATTTGATGTTGAATAAGCCCTTCGGCTATGTAAGTACCCTGCACGATCCTGAAGGCAGGCCTGTTATCCAGGATCTGATAAAAAATATTAAAGAGAGGGTCTATTCTGTTGGACGCCTCGATTTTGACTCCTCTGGACTTTTAATCCTCACAAATGATGGGGAACTCGCCTTCAGGCTTATGCACCCGCGATTCCATATTCCAAGGACCTATAAAGTAACCATTGAAGGCTACATATCAAATGCATCAGTTAAAAGATTAGAAAAGGGCATATTTCTTGATGATGGCCCAACCAGTCCAGCTCGTGTCAGGATAATAAACAGACAGCAGGGCAGAAGTGTTCTAAGTATCACCATTTTTGAGGGCAGATCAAGAGAGATAAGAAGGATGTTTAGGGCAATGGGACATAAAACCCTGAAGCTTACCAGGATAGGTTATGGGGGTCTCTATTTAGGCGACCTCAAGGTTGGAAAATACCGGCACCTTAAAAGAATAGAGGTAAGTGACCTACTCACCTCGGTTGGGATTAATTAATTTTATTTGCAAATAATTTCTTACTATAGTATCAATTTAGATGTCAGGATACCATTGGGCGGTTAACTCAGCGGGAGAGTGCCATCCTCACACGGTGGAAGTCGCGGGTTCAAATCCCGCACCGCCCACCATAGAAAATCAAGGGGTTACGATATTTGCCGATAACCCCTTTTTCCTTTTGGTCTCAATTTGATCTCCATGATATAAAAAAGTGGGATAAAAAAACTCTAAAAGACCGTAAATGGAGTTGAAGGGAAAATATCGCAACTGATCCTGGATATTAGGCGATCTTATTTGAGGTATATATCCTGATTTCGAAGGAATGAATTATGAGTAATGTCTCCCCTATATGGATCATCGGTCCCCCAAGATGTAGAACCAAATGGACCGTTAACCTATTCAAAGACATCCCAGAACATATTGTGCTGAACCATCCGCCCTTTGGAATCTTCAGCCCCTTTTGGTGGCGATACCACAAGACACCTCCCTTGGATGCAATTAAAGCCATTGACCCGCTTCTTGAAGCAGGAAAAACTCCAGTAATCCTCCGGCATCAGTTTGCTTTTTGTACAGACTGGATTCGACGCCAATGGCCGGGTTCCAAGTTCTTGATAGTCAGTCGAGAAATCATGGAATGGTTGACCAGCGTCAAAAATTTTAAGGGCGGATTGTACTTTTTCTACAAGTATAACGGCAAGGAAAGAGATGCTCCACCGCCTTTTGTAGGCAAGGAACTTGATTCTGATTGGTGGGCAGAAGCTGAGTGGTGGCAGAGGGCTGCTGCCCACTACTGGGCATACTTGGGAGCCACCCTCGAAAACTACGACCGAGACGACTATGTTCAGCTTTATACCTCAAATAAATCCACGGAAGAGGATATATATAGCCAGCTCTCGGCAACATGGGCAGAGAAGGCCTATGTCAACATCTCCACATTCACACCTTCAAGCCTTTCCTACAAAGCCGAATACACCAGAGCAGATGTAGAAGATGTGTTCAACTTCTTGAATTCTCTTCATTCATCTCCGTGGGTGGTACTCAAATGCTCTTATTAAATTAATGATTTAAAATAGATAAAATTATTCCCATTATCATCGCCTAAAATCCTCTTCAGACGGTTTGACACCCATCTGGCTTCATGATCAAAACCATCCCTCTGGTAAAAAACAAGTAGCTTGCGATAACGATCTGCCACATCGAATCCAATACTGAACTGGAGCTTATGGAGACAGGCAGGGCACAGGGACAGTGGCCTGGAGTCGCTCTCTTGCAGATGGTTAGATCCATTCAGAACACAGCTGAAAAATATGCAATGCTTCAGTGAAAACATGTGTGCTATTTCATGGGCCAAGACCTTGCAGCTTCGCCGCAGCAGTATCTCTTGATAGTCCTTTCCCCGTCCTTGTCCGTAAAAGGCTGGATCATAACGGGCAAAACTAAAAACCCCGACCCGGTCCCAAAGGGAGGCCTGACCAAACACGAAATTCCACGAAGGATCAGGATATAGGTCCTCCATGGTTATTGCCAGAAGGCAAAAGGCATCAGCGGGAAGCTTTCTCTTAAGGAACGTCAAAACATCGCTGGTCAAGATCTGCTGATTTCTGGAAATGGGGTTGATGCGAGTTCTTAGCTTAGAGTCTTTGAGAGCCAATGAAGGAAGGATCTTCACATCCATGACGAAGTAAGCAGCCCCATAATCTTTCAGCGTTTCAAGTGAAGCACTTCGGCCCTCCAGGAAGTGCTCCAAGGGTTGTAAGTAGATCTTATTTCGGAGACTGTCTGGTTTGTTGCTCTTGACTCTTACAAAATCGTCAAAGGTTTCACCGGCTTCATGATGTTCAGCCAACCAGTCACCAGGTTTCGGATCAGGTATCGGCACAAAGTCCGTACCTGGGTCCAGGGCCCGCTTGAGAGTTATCGGAAGTCCATCGGTCCTTCCGATGGCGCTAAGGGTCTCTGCTAATTTTGGCGGTATAAAGTCCATAGCAAAACTGTTGGTTAGGGCCAGTAATACGACAAGTTGAACAAATTCTCTTATCTTTCTCAGAGCGACAATGGAGTGATGGCAAGATTCTGAAAGACATTAAGATCATAAAAGATATTTTACAATAAAATTGAACTGAGAACTACCCTATAGTGTCAAGATATAAGGAAAGATTGGTGATCGAAGCTTGATATTTCACTATGACGTGGCCCTTGTAATCTATCGAAATCTATCGAAAGTGTTTGACAAAATTAGGAAAAAAACTTATTATTATTTTATATTTGAGTTTTCAAGGGCCTCGTATATAAAAGGAGGTTTGCCATGCCCACATACGAATTCATCTGTGAAAAATGCAATAAGCCTTTTACCCTAATTATAACAGTTTCGGAATACGAAAAGAATAAGTTCCAATGCCCAAAATGCAAAAGTAGCAAAGTGAAGCAGCAGATTACCTCTTTTCAGGCCATAACCTCCAAAAAGAGTTAGAACTGTATTCATAGACTCCCTCCTAAGGCAACTGCTACCAGAAAAACCTTGCATCAAAAACCTTCCTTTTTTATTGATAAAAAGATCAAGATAATCTTAAATTCTTCTGTTAAGATTAATTATTTATCACATAGAGATCAAACCACCATTCAGGCCACAGGTACCCTTTGGCTCGATATCTTGTGGCTTGCCCGGGCTATTTTGCTAAGCATGATCTCTAACTTCTTCTAATGCCAGAGAGATTTGAGTTGAAAATATTATCTATTGTGATAAATTTTAAAAATTAATTTACTATAAAGGGGAGGTAGTTATGGCGAGTTTAAATAAGGTTATGTTAATAGGTTACCTTGGTGATGATCCAGAGATAAGGTACACACCAAGCGGTTCCGCAGTTGCTAACTTTAGAATTGCCACAACGGAACAGTGGACGAATAAAGAAGGTGAAAAGCAGGAGAGGACTGAATGGCATAAGATCGTGGCCTGGAGAAAGTTGGGAGAAACCTGTGGGGAGTATCTACATAAAGGGAGCCTTGTTTATATAGAAGGGGGCTTACAGACAAGGAGT
>JAUWZV010000035.1 GCA_030615105.1 Desulfobacteraceae bacterium | reverse complement strand
AACAGGATCTGAACCGGCGCTACGCTTCGGGGTTATTCATGGAAATAACTTTATATCTTAAAAAACAATTTTCCAATTTAGCCCCATATGTTGTAATTAAAGTTTCACTATGTCCCAATATACATTAAGTTACTTAGGAGGCTAAAAAGATTCATTATAAAAGGCCTTTTGTAGATGGGACATCATTCAGCCTTTCTTCTATTTTAGAGGCTTGATCAAGTGCCCTTGCAAAGGCCTTGAATATTGCCTCGGCAATATGATGTGCATCATCACCAGATAGGAGCTCTATATGCATTGTAATACCTGCATAATTCGCAAGGGCCCTGAAGAACTCTTTAAGAATGCCTACATCAAATTTCCCAGTCAGAGTTTTCTTTAAAGACACTTTATAAGAAAGATAAGGCCTATTGGAGATATCAATTACCACATTTGCCAGGGCCTCATCCATGGGAACCATTGCCTGACCATACCTTCTAATTCCTTTTTTTTCTCCTAAGGCATGATTTATGGCCTTCCCCAGACAGATACCAAGATCCTCAACGGTATGGTGATAATCGATCTCTGTGTCTCCTTTTGCCCTCACATTAAGATCTAAGAAACCATGGGCTGCCATCAACTTAAGCATATGGTCAAGGAAGGGGATACTTGTATCAATAGATGAGAGGCCTTTTCCGTCCAGATTTAACTTTAATTGAATATCTGTCTCCTTTGTCTTTCGCTCAACCTCACCAATTCTTTCCATTTAATAAATCCTTATTTTTTGATCTTATAGGCTTCGCCCCAATTGGAGTATTGGATTAATGGAGTACTGGAGTGATGGGTTTAAAGGAAAAAATAATTATTCCGTTTTTACTGGGCATCACTCCATTTCTCCAATACTCCATAATTCCATGGGAACAGCATCAATTGATTACTGCTAAAAGAACTATGCAATAAGTTGCAGCCCGATACGTAAAGTCATGGTGGAGATGAGGGGAATCGAACCCCTGACCTGTACGTTGCGAACGTACCGCTCTCCCATCTGAGCTACATCCCCACTGTTATTTTAATCTGCCATTTTTTTCTTTTATATTCAAGCTAAATATTTATACATTCTTTCTGGATACCTTGAATGTCTTAATAAGGGATGATAGTTCTTTACTTCCTAAAAAATATGCTGAGATAAAATATATAATGAGCCCCGCACATATAATTACCAAAATCCCTAAGGCAAGGGTAAAAATGCCCCCTGTTAAAGTGCCAACCAAAACCTTAATGGTGAGAAAGTAAATGCAGGCACCCATAAAAGATGCGGAAATAAAAGATCTCAACATTGAACCTACTACTACTCTCCCCTCAATGCCCCCCAGTCTCTTTCTTAATAAAAAAATAAGCATAAATAGTTGCAATGTTGAAGCAAGGGAAAGGGCCAAGGCCAAACCCCCATGCTCTAAAGGGGTACGCATTAAGATAACAGAAAAGATGATATTTACAATCATAGCTACTACCGCCACCTTAACCGGCGTTTTGGTATCTTGTAATGAGTAAAAGGCAGAAACAAATACCCTAAGGGCAGCAAATGCCCAGAGCCCCAGAGAATAATAAAGAAGGGCACGGGCAGTCATTATGGTGGTAAATGAATCGAATGCACCCCTTTCAAATAATAGCCTGATGATTGGCTCTCTGAGAATAATTAATCCAACCATTGCCGGTATGGTGATAAACATAGTAAGCCTCAGGGCATGAGAAAGTGTCCCTTTCAACCTCACAAGGTCTCCCTCTGCCGCCTCTCTTGAAAGAGATGGCAAAACCGCTGTGCTGATTGCTATGGCAAAAACACCAAGTGGAAATTGGACAAGTCTGTCAGCATAATAGAGATAAGAAACACTGCCCTCCCTGAGAAGGGACGCTAATAGTGTACCTACTAATTGATTTATTTGGTAAATAGCCGAACCGAAGATGGTTGGAAGCATGAGTATACCAATCTTCTTTAAGGCCGGGTGTCCTAGGTTCCATTTTGGTGCAAATGATAGACCTTTACCCATTAAAAAAGGGATCTGTAATGCCAATTGTAGAATCCCCCCCACTATTACACCGATGGCTAGGCCCACTGTTGGGGTTCTGATGTAGGGGGAAAGGAAAAGAAGGGCGGCAATCATGGATAAATTGAGAAAGATAGGGGCCATTGCGGGTGCTGCAAAATGCCTAAGGGAGTTAAGGATTCCCATAAAAAGGGCGAACACGCTAACCAGAAATATGTAGGGAAACATGATTCTGGTTAAAAGAACAGTGAGGGCATACTTTTCGCCCATACCTCCAAAGCCCGGGGCGATAATCCTGACAATCAACGGGGAAAAAATAATGCCGAGAATGATAATAACAGTTAGAATAAGAACCAGAAAAGTTAAAACAACCCTTGCCAATAAAAAGGCCTCTTCCTTGGATCTATTCTGTAAGTATTCTGAAAAGACCGGGATAAAGGATACAGAGAATGAACCCTCTGCAAAGAGCCTTCTTAAAAGATTCGGAATACGAAAGGCAACAAAAAATGCATCTGCAGACATACCAGAGCCAAAAAATTTGGCGATAAGGATGTCTCTTGCCAATCCCAAAATTCTGCTTAAGAAGGTGAAAAAACCAACTACACCAGCCGCCCTTGTAACAAGCTCATTTTCATTCATAAAATCATTCATAAAAAGCCTTGACACAATTTTAGGATTAGTTTATTGATTATGGCCACCAAGACACGAAGTCACCAAGATTATAATACAATTCTTATACATGTACTATAGAGGACGTATCTACTATTTTTTTTGAAATGGAATCTTTCCTTGTTGATGGGAAAATATAATAATTCGCTTTTGTGTCTTAGTGACTTACCCCGTTCCGGGTCGGGACGGGGGTGGCTGAATAGTAAGGGTTACTGTTCATTTTCAAAAAAGTGTTTTCGGACTATTAGGAGGTAAAAACGTGGCAACTCATAAATCTGCTATCAAAAGAGACAGACAAAGCAAGGTGCGAAGATTAAGGAATATAGCATACAAGACCAAAGCCAAAAGTGCGATCAAAGAGGTGAGTCTTGCCATAGCAAACAAAAGGATCGAAGATGCAAAGCTATCCCTTAATAAGACCATTTCTATTCTCCAGAAGGTTCAATCTAAAGGTGTTATACACAAGAATACGGCCAGCAGGAAGATCTCCAGATTAACCATCCAGGTAAACAAACTTGCTGCTATGAGCTCAGAGGGAAACAAAGATGAAAAATCAGACCCTCCAAAACAAGATCGCCCTTCGAGCCAGCCTTGATTAATCCATCTGCATCATATATGTGGTTCAAGGCCTCTTCGAGCTCTTTTTCCTGCCAAAACCTTTCCTGAGCAATACACTTTTCGATTACAAAATTAGGCAGAGGCCTTAGTCTATCCATTACTCCCCTCTTCTCACCTCCTTTTTTAAGCCCCGACTTGGTCTTCAATATCAATCTGATCTGTCTGGCCAGCATCCCTAAAATCCATAAAACAGCTTTTGTGTCTCGTCCTTGTGTGTCGAAAAGTCTGCTTAAGGATACTATGGCATGGGGGGCATCTTTCTTAGAAACATAATCTACCAGATCAAAAACTGTAAAGATCCTGCTAAATGTAGCTAATTCCTTTATCTCCTCTACTCCTATCCGGTAATTTGGGTACTTGAGGGAAACTTTCAATATCTCGCTAAAAAGATCTCTTAAGCTGCTTCCAACCATCTGGTAAAGGAAGGCAGATGCAGATTTATCTATACTCAACCCTAACTCCCTTGCCCTCTTTTGGATCCAGCCATATATCTGACGCTCAGATAATCTTTTAAAATTTACTGCCTTACCCAATTCCTTAAACCTTTTATAAAAAAGGCTCCTAAAATCTGCCTTTTCTGATACCCATATAATGCAAGTGGACTCCACTGGACTGTCCAGATAAGGAAGAAAAAGTTCAAGATCCCTTTTACTAAAATTCTCGGTCCTCCTGATTATGATCAATCTATAGGGAGACATAAAGGGAAAAAGACGGGCCCTATTGAGTATCTCTTGAGAAGAAACTTCCCCTCCATAAAGGGTCTCTAAATTAAATTCTTTTATTGAGTCTGATATAAAATCTTTTTTGATGCTATCAAGGGTGAGTTCAATCCAGAAATCTTCTGGACCATAAAAGAGATAAAAGGGTGCGAGAGCCCCCTTTTTTAAAGAAATCAAGATATTCTCCGGGGTTAAATGTTGCATTAAAACCTTTCCATGGTCCTCGCGTATATCCTTGTTGCAAGGTCTTGGGCAATGGATATAAGTGCCTGGCGTTGGTTGTACCGATTGGTTAAGGGGTCTGCACTAACTTGAAAGCTGGCTTTCCCAGTGAGGGCAGAATCCTGTCAGATTATCTTTCCTGTTATCGTATCTGTTAATTTTACATCCAATCTTACTTTCAAGGTGCGAGACCTGGTGACTTCATCTGTTGAAAGGAAATTATGTATTGTTTGCTGAGTTACTGAATAGGTCAATGGTTCTGTTGTGATAAAATAAATCCTGCCGCTTAAAACAACCTGAGCCTTATCTTTACCCTTGAATGGCTTATAAATTCTTCTCTAACTACCCTTGTAAACTCGCCCTCAAATCCCATGAAAGAAGATGCAGAAGAAAATAGAGGAATGGCTATGGAGTCCAGGCTTACACCAAATTTTTCCTCGATTTGTCGTAAGAAGGTTACGGTTACGATGCCCGTATCGGTCAGGGTTACGGTAATGTTAATGCGCCTTAGGCGCATAAAAGACGAAAGACGTAACCCTGGCCCAGACCTGGCTCGCAAAGCATGCATATATAGACGTTGCTTGTGAAATACTACAACGACTACATTATATTCCAACAATGTCGCGCCAGGGCGGGCCAAAAAACGAAACTAGCCCGACTGCTGGCTAGCGGGCGGATATCGCCACCGGTACCGTTACCGAATTTAAACGGGCTTCGTTACCCTCACCATCACCGATTCATAACGTTCACCTTAAACTTGCAAATCACACCACCACATTAACCAATTTCTTCTGAACAACAATTACCCTTTTTACTTCATTCTCCCCTATAAAACTCTGAACCCTTTTATCTCTTAATGCCTGATCCTGGATCTCCTTCTCATTCAATGAAACAGGCACCTCTATCCTGCTCCTTACCTTCCCGTTTACCTGAATAACTACTAAGCGAGTCTCTTTCTCAAGGGCCTCTTCCCTGTACGTTGGCCATGAAACAGTTGCCAGGTTATTATCATAACCCAGTGTCATCCATAGCTCCTCTGTAATATGAGGGACTACAGGATGCAAGAGTATTACCATTGTGTCCACTGCCTCTTTTATAACAGACCAGGCAATCTCAGAGATCTTTTTACCATTATTGAGAAACTGATTTATCGCATTAAAGAGTTCCATAATTGCACTAATAGCCGTATTAAAATGGAACCTATCTTCTATATCTTCTGTTACTTTTTTAATAGTTTGGTGCGTTTTCCTGTGGATATCTTTTAAATCCGATGACAGGGGTAGAATGCCATTATAGGGCTTAATATTGGACATGACCTCTCTATTTTCATCAACCAGGCGCCAGACCCTATTGAGAAATCTCCAGGCTCCCTCTACGCCCTCATCACTCCATTCAAGATCCCTCTCAGGAGGGGATGCAAATAAACAGAACATCCTAACCGTGTCTGCACCATAACGATCAATAAGTCTCTGGGGATCAATAACATTCCTGGTCGATTTGGACATCTTTACGGAACTTCCGATCTCTACCTCTTTACCGCACAGAATGCATCTGCCTTCCCTTACCTCCTCAGGGAAAAGATAGCCATGTTCCGTGCACTTAAAGGTCTCTTTGCATACCATCCCCTGGGTCAGGAGATTGGTAAAGGGCTCATCTGTTTTTAGATATCCCATTTCCCTCAGGACCTTTGTATAGAACCGTGAATAAAGTAGGTGCAATATAGCATGCTCAATACCACCTATATATTGATCCACAGGCATCCAGTAGGCAACCTTTTCCTTATCAAATGGACCACTCTCATACCTGGGAGATGCGAATCTGTCAAAGTACCATGATGATTCAACAAAGGTATCCATGGTATCTGTCTCCCTTTTTGCCTCCTGCCCGCAATTAGGGCATTTCGTTTTATAAAAAGAGGGCTCATGTGGAAGTGGCGATCCTCCTCCTTCCTTGAGATCCAGATCAAGGGGGAGTAACACTGGAAGTTGATCCTCAGGAACCGGAATCACACCACATTTTGGGCAATAAATAATAGGTATAGGTGCACCCCAGTATCTCTGTCTGCTAATTCCCCAGTCTTTCAGGCGGTAGTTTACTGTTTTATAGCCCCTTCCCTTTGATTCCAGATAGTCTGCTATACTATCCAGGGCCTCCATGTTTGGCATCCCATCAAATGGACCAGAGTTGACTAAAACACCTTCATCAATATAGGCCTCGGTCATTTCATCTTCTGTCAGCTCCTTATCCCTTGGCTTGATTACAATCCTGAGGGGTAAACCATACTTTTTGGCAAATTCAAAGTCCCTTTGATCATGGGTAGGAACTGCCATAATCGCACCTGTTCCATACTCATATAGGACAAAATTGGCCACATAGATTGGCATTCTTTCATCAGTCACAGGGTTCAGGCAATAACTTCCTGTAAATATCCCCTCTTTGACTGTAAAATCAGCCGTCCTCATAAAAGTGTCTATCTTGAGTGTTCTTTCGACAAATTCTTCCACTTCTTTTTCCTGGGAGCTGCCTTTTGTTAATTCCCTGACATAGGGATGCTCTGGGGCAAAACATAGAAAGGTTGCACCAAAAATCGTGTCCTGTCTGGTTGTAAAGACCTCTATAACATGATCGGAATCAACCATGGGAAACCTTATAATGGCTCCATGACTCTCTCCTATCCAATTCCTCTGCATGGTTAGGACTTTGCCTGGCCAACCTGGAAGTTTATCACAGTACTCGAGCAATTCCTTTGCATATTCTGTAGTTTTCAGAAACCAGCTATCCATCTCCTTTAGAATAACCTCCTGATCAAGATGTCTCCAACAGCATCCATCCACAACCTGTTCATTGGCCAATACTGTCTGACATAGGTCACACCAGTTAACATAGGTCTTCTTTCTATAAGCCAGGCCTTTTTTAAACATCTTTAGAAAAATAAGTTGCTCCCAGCGATAATATTCAGGCCTACAGGTAGCAAATTCCCTTCCCCAATCATAGCTAAACCCCATCCTCTTTAACTGGGCTCTCATGTAGTCGATGTTATCGTATGTCCATTTGGCAGGGTGTGTATTATTCTCTATAGCAGCATTCTCGGCTGGCATACCAAAGGCATCCCAGCCCATTGGATGAAGGACATTAAACCCCCTCATACGCTTGTATCTTGCAACTACATCTCCGATAGCATAATTTCTGACATGCCCCATATGTATCTTGCCAGAGGGATATGGAAACATCTCAAGCAAGTAGTACTTCTTCTTTGTTTTATCTTCTGTGACGTTAAAGTAACCCTTCTTTTCCCAGAATGACTGCCACTTAACCTCTATTTCTTGAGGGCTATACTTTTTCATTTACTTAACCTCTACTTTATCAACTGCTATCGAGTATTCCATAATAGGATCGAAATGTCTCCTTAACTCCTGCCCTAAAGATTGCAAGTCACCAAAAAATTTCTCCTCAATAGAAAAAATAAGCTTTAATGTGAAATCAACTTCATCCCTTTTAATCATAAGATAGTAGTCAGCTAAATCACATATAATAGATCTTACCAATTCCAAGTAATCTATTTTCATCCCCTTAACCCAGTGCACCATGATCCCAAATTCATTTAACTTAAGTCTCTCAAGTGCTGATGATACGTTTCTGATAACATAGGATAATGTCTCGGATGAATAACTGCTAATCGTCCCTAAGCCAACAAGTACCAACTTATCGGCTTTAATCCTTTCTTGAGAGGCAATCAGAATAAGTTCGTCTCGTTTTCCTGTAAGAAAATGCCTATCTATTAACTGGGTTAAAGAGCCGGACAACTTTTCATTGAGCTTGGAAAAGTGCCCTGTAAGGAGGGAATCATCTTCGAATAGGAAGGCAACCACGGCCTGACACCATAGTTGATCTAAACATCTGTGCGTTAGCCTTAAATCCAATCTCATATTGATAATGTCTGTTGATAGTTGTCAGCCATCCGTTGGCTTCTGTTGACAATTTGTTGTTTTCTTCCCAAATGTCTGTATTATTTTTTTTAACAACGGACAACTGACATTACCGAATATTTAATGATTTTTTATCAGTCATCAAGGTATTATAAATCTTATCCAATACACCGTTAATAAAGGCACCTGATTCCTCGCTACTGAATTTCTTTCCCAAATCCACCGCCTCATTAATTGAAACCTTCGGCGGGATATCATCCCTGTATAAAAGCTCATATAGAGCTAATCTTAAAATAGAGCGGTCAACCTTTGCTATCCTCTCCAACCTCCAGTTCTGAGAGGCCTTAGCTACCAAGTCATCTAACTCTTTGATATGAATACAAACTCCAAAGACAAGTTCCTTAGAAAAGGGCTTAACATCCTCAGAGGCACCAAAGTTATTGCAGATTAAATCAAAGGCTATAGCAGGATCATCTCTTGAAAAGTCAAGATGAAATAGAACCTTTATTGCCAGCTCCCTCGAGCGTCTTCTCTTTCCCATGTTCTTCAATTATAGCCCGGGAGATGTTTCGATTATATCAAGGGGCAATCTAATCGAGAACTTTAAACAGATTTACCATCTCCATAGCCGAGATAGCGGCATCCCAGCCCTTGTTTCCACTCTTTGCGCCAGCCCTTTCAATCGCCTGCTCTAATGTATCACTGGTTATCACTCCAAATGCAACTGGAATCCGGCTTTCAAGAGCGACAGAGGCTATCCCTCTTGCTACCTGGTTGCTTATGTATTCAAAGTGCGGTGTAGCACCCCTGATTACAGTCCCCAGACAGATCACACAGTCAAATTGATCGTCCAAGGACAATCTCTTTGCCATGGAAGGGATTTCAAAGGCACCGGGCACCTTAACAATAGTTATCTTGTCATCAGAGGCACCATGCCTTTTTAGGGCATCTAAGGCCCCATCCAATAATCGCTGGCTTATAAAATCATTAAAACGGCTAACCACAATTGCAAATTTAATTCCCTTACCTGTTATCTCTCCTTCGATAACCTTAGGCATTAGTACCCTCCTTTGGGTTTGTTGGGTTTATTAGGTTTGTTTAGTTAAGTTCATCAATTCAAAATTCATTTATTTATTGAGCTCCATGATATGTCCCAACTTTTCGCATTTGGTTAAAAGATAGCGCACATTTTCAGGTCTTGGAGGAATTTCAATGGGCACCCTACCTGTAACGGTTAAGCCATAACCTTCGAGACCAATTATCTTCTTGGGATTGTTGGTCATTATCCTCATCCTTCTAACACCCAGTGCGACAAGAATCTGGGCACCTACCCCATAATCCCTTAAGTCAGCCTTAAAACCGAGCTTTTTATTTGCCTCTACCGTATCAAACCCCTTATCCTGGAGTGCATAGGCCTTAAGCTTATTGGCAAAACCTATTCCCCGACCTTCCTGCCTTAAATAGATGACAACTCCCAGTCCCTCCTGATCGATCATCTTTAACGCTTTTTTCAATTGATCCCCACAGTCACATCTAAAAGAAGCAAAAACATCCCCTGTTAAACATTCAGAGTGAACCCTCACTAAGATGTCTCTGTCAGGATCAATCTCTCCCTTTACTAAGGCTAAATGCTCACTGTTATCAAGTTCATTTATAAATGCTATTGCCTTGAATTCACCAAACGGTGTTGGTAAAACTGTTTCCGCCTCCTTATGTACAAAGGACTCGTTTCTCATACGGTAGGCAATAATATCAGCAACGGTAACTACTTTAAGATCATGCTTTTTAGCAAATTTATCCAGATCAGGTCTTCTGGCCATGGTACCGTCGTCATTCATTATTTCACAGATAACACCTGCCGGCTTCAGACCGGCAAGCCTGGCCAGGTCTACAGAACCCTCGGTCTGCCCCGTCCTAAAAAGCACACCCCCTCTCCTTGCCCTGAGGGGAAACAGATGCCCTGGTTGAACTAGATCATCAGGTTTGGCATCATCAGCCACGGCTGTAAGGATGGTATGGGCCCTATCAGCAGCGGATATACCGGTAGTTACCCCGTTCTTTGCCTCTATAGAAACAGTAAAGGCAGTCTGAAAGCGAGACTGATTATCCCGAACCATCAGTGGAAGCTTGAGTCTTTCAACTATATCTGGATGGAGAGATAGGCAAATCAGGCCTCTTGCATATTTAGACATAAAGTTAATAGCCTCAGGGTTGATCTTCTCAGCAGCCATTGTCAGATCGCCCTCGTTTTCCCTGTCCTCATCATCAACAAGGATAATCATCTTACCCTGTTTTAAATCTTCGAGTGCATCCTTTATATTAGAAATCCCCATTACTTCCTCCAAAACCATATCTGACCAACATATCTCTATCAATCCTTGAGGGGGTTTCTTTGGGTGTGGCTAATCTATCATGAAAAAGGAACTTTTCTATATACTTGGAAATCAGATCTATCTCAATGTTCACACTGTGGCCAACCCCTTTTTTTATGATCGTTGTTACACGCGCTGTCTGGGGTATAATATTTACATCAAAGGAGGCTCCCATACATCTGTTGATGGTTAAACTAATTCCATCTACAGCAATGGAGCCCTTTTCTATCAAATACCTGCTCAAGGACTGATCGATACTGATTTGAATAATCCATGATTCTTGCAACCTTTCAATCCTTTCAATTATCCCAGTACCATCCACATGACCGCTTACAAGATGACCGCCTAATCGGTCAGACAATCTAAGTGCCCTTTCAAGATTTACCATCTCACCTTGTTTTAAAGTGCCTAATGTGCTTCTCGAAAGGGTCTCAGCTGAAACATCCAGGGTTAACAGATTTCCTTTTACATCTGTGATGGTCAAGCATACACCATCAACCGCAATGCTATCCCCTGTATGGCAATCAGAAAAGAAGGCAGGTATTCTTATAATAAATGTAGCCTCTGAACCTATTTTCCGGATGTTTCTTGCCTCTCCAATCCCTTCAACAATACCTGTGAACATAGTCGCTTTGCTTCATTTTAAAATTTTCAATTTTCAATTTTCAATTTTCAATTCGACATTCACAGAATGTCGCCTTGGATAACCCTCGATCATAATATCATCATCAAATCTCCTGACCATCAAAACCTTTAAGGTCAAGCAATTTTCTATTGTATCGCATCCAGGCCCTCTTGCGAATGGTATACCATTATCTCCACACAAGATTTTAGGTGCAAGGAAGATATAAAATTTATCAACAAGTCCCTCCCTTATGATTGAACTAAATATAGTTGCTCCACCCTCAACTAAAATGGAACTTATTGACATCTCTGCTAATTTATCCAGTAAATCAGCCAGATCAATTCGCCCATCTCTCATCTGGCAGTTGATAACCCTGGCCCCGAGCCCTTCTATAGTTTTTCTCTTATTATTGGTTACATTACTACCTGCGGCTATAATGGTCAAGGCCGATTTCGGTGAATTAAAAACCCTGCTATGTAAAGGAATCCTCAAATTTGTGTCCGCTATAACCTTAACAGGAGCTCTGCCTGATCTTCTTGTCAGATAAGGCGTCAAAAGAGGATTATCAGCTATAATAGTTTCCACCCCAACCATAATAGCATCTACCCTTTTTCTTAAGGTATGAACAAACTTCCTTGATTTTTCGCCTGTTATCCACTTTGAGTTACCTGTCTTGGTGGCTATCCATCCATCAAGGGTGAGGGCTCCCTTCAAAATCACAAAGGGTTTGCCTTTTGTTACATACTTTACATAAATCTCGTTCAGTCTTGTACATTCTTCTTCTAACACACCGCATTTCACCTCTACACCTTTAGAGCGAAGAAACTCACACCCTCTACCAGTAACATGTGGATTAGGATCAGGCATGCCCACAACAATTTTTCTGACGCCACTTTCTAATATGGCCCCTGTGCATGGTGGGGTTCTGCCATAATGGTTGCAGGGCTCCATATTAACGTACAGGCTGGACCCCCTTGTCCTTTCACCAGCCTTGGATAGGGCCACTATTTCGGCATGCGGGGCCCCTGCCCTTTTATGATATCCAGAGCTAATAATCTGGTCATTTTTGACTATAAGTGCCCCTACTACGGGATTTGGAGAGGTGGATCCCAGGCCCCTTCTTGCCAGACGGATCGCCTTCTTCATAAATCTTTCATCAATATCCATTGGTCTATCATAATGGAATTTGTTTTTTGCTGCAGAAATTTTTTTGATATACGGTTTTCCAATACTGAGAAGTAGATTTAGGGATTAAGGAATTTAGGGATTAAGAGATTTAGGGATTAATAAATTCATCAATTCACAATTTTTACCCTGCGAAATTTTTTTTATTTTATTTCACCGGGGCTTGAATTCCGGCTAGTCCGGGTTAGGACTTATCTTCACCTCTTCTTTCATCAAGAAGGTCCTTCAATTCTACCATGAACTCATTTATGTCCTTAAATTGCCGATAAACAGATGCGAACCTGACATAGGCAACATCATCCCATTCCTTAAGCTTATCAATCACTCTTTCACCTATATCAGAACTCTTTATTTCCCTATGGCCACTTTCCTGAAATAACTGGCCCAGGGAATCAACAAAATCGTCAATATTATTGATGCTTATTGGCCTCTTCTGGCAGGCCTTCTGGATGCCTGCCCTGATCTTTTCATGATTGAAAGGTTCCCTCCTTCCATCCTTTTTTACCACCATAGGCAAAACAGTCTCAACCTTTTCATATGTGGTGAAGCGCTTTTGACAATTAAGACATTCTCTCCTTCTTCGTATCATCCTGTTATCTTTACCTAGCCTGGAATCAATGACCTTATCCTTTACTTCTCCACAAAATGGACACTTCATATACCTGACCTCACATAACTGTTTAGCAGTTAGAAATAACTGCTAAAGATTATTGTAAATTGTAAAATTAAGGAGTTTCTTTTTTTAATAATTTTACATTTTTCAACTTAAAATTTTCATCTTTCATTGAAGTTTATAAGCCTGAGGCTTATTAAGCTATCTTTTAAATAGCTAAACTGTTACAGCCTCACTACTTCTATATTTGCCTCAGACAGCATCTCATCTGCCAGAGGATCTGGATAACCTTCTATAAAAAGGATTTTTTTAACCCCGGCATTAATCAACATCTTTGAACAAATTATACATGGCATGTGGGTAGCGTAGAGGGTTGTTCCTTTTGTTATAGCTCCATAATAGGCTGCCTGGATAATTACATTCTGCTCGGCATGGAGACCCCTGCATAGCTCATGCCTTTCACCAGGCTTTACCTTTAGCCTCTCCCTCAGGCAACCCACATCCTTACAGTGTTTTATACCAGTTGGTGCACCATTATAACCTGTAGCCAAAATCCTTTTATCCTTGACTAAAACTGCACCAACCTTCCTCCTCAGGCAGGTTGATCTTTTGGCTACCAGCTTTGCAATGGACATAAAATATTCTGGCCAGGAGGGTCTTGGCAATGAATCCCCCAAAATCAGTAGTTAAGGGGAAACTGAAGGCAAAGAGAATGGATCATTGAGCTTACATCTCTTGAGACTTTATTGTCATAAGGCCTTTCCAATACTCTTGCAATCCATTCAGCGATATTCTTCACTTCTTTTTCCTTCATACCCCTTGTGGTTATGGCAGGTGTACCCAATCTTATACCGCTTGTTATCTTTGGCCCTCTCTTGTCAAACGGTACATTATTCCTATTAACAACAATACCTGCTTGCCCTAAGGCATTCTCTGCATCAAGACCGTTCAGATCTGTTTTAGTAAGATCAAGAAGAACAATATGATTATCAGTTCCTCCACTAACCAATTCCAAACCCTGTGCTAATAACCCCTCTGCTAAGACCTTGGCATTAACTACAACCTGCCTCTGGTAATCACCAAACTCCGGGGCTATTGCCTCCTGAAAGGCTACAGCCTTGGCAGCAATAACATGCATCAAAGGGCCACCCTGAATCCCTGGAAAGATTTGAGCGTCAATCTCTTTTGCGTATTCTTTTTTGGCCAATATAAAACCCCCTCTCGGACCACGCAGGGTTTTATGAGTGGTAGATGTAACAAAATCAGCAAAAGGGATCGGCGAAGGATGCTGACCTGTTGCTATCAAACCGGCGATATGGGCCATATCCACCATAAAATAGGCACCTATATCATCAGCAATCTGCCTGAAAGGCCTAAAGTCAATTATCCTTGGATAAGAACTGGCACCAGCAATTATCAGTTTTGGCCTGAAAGACCTGGCCAGGGATTTAATCTGATCAAAATCTATTCTGTGATTCTCAGGATCAACCCCATAAAATATAGCCCTATAAAAGGTACCAGAAAAACTCACATTGCTTCCATGGCTAAGATGACCTCCATGTGCCAGATCCATTCCCAGTATCGTTTCACCGGGTTTTAAAAAGGAGAAATATACAGCCATATTGGCCTGAGAGCCAGAATGAGGCTGCACATTAGCAAATTCCGCCTTAAAGACCTTCTTTGCCCTCTCTATGGCGATATTTTCTACAATATCAGCATTTTCACACCCGCCATAATATCTAGCCCCTGGATAGCCCTCAGCATACTTGTTTGTCAATACACTTGCCTGAGCCTCCATTACTGCCTGGCTAGTGTAATTCTCTGAGGCTATCATTATAAGATTATCCCTCTGCCTTTCGGTTTCTGACTTGATAGCCTTAGCAATCTGAGAATCAACCCTATTCAGGCTCATTAAGTACCTTCTCTTTGATATTTGAAACTGGAAACTGGATTAATGCAATAAATTCAACCAGAAAGCAGTAGAGGCAGTCAGTAAGAAGTAACAAGTTTCAAGTTTCCAGTTTCAAGTATCAATCTCCTCCAACCGCCTTTGATGTCGTCCTCCCTCAAAATCAGTACTTAAAAAAAGATCTACCATGTCCAAGGCCAGACCAATACCGATAACCCTGCCTCCGAGGACAAGTATATTGGCATCATTGTGCCTTCTGCTAAGCCTAACTGTATAGAGATTGTGGCAAAGAGCAGCCCTGACATTCCTGTACCGGTTGGCAACCATTGACATACCGATTCCTGAACCACATAGTAATATCCCCCTGTTAAACTTTCTCTCGGCAATGTTTTTTGCTACCTTATGGGCAATAATTGGGTAGTCAACTGGCTCATGGCTGAATGCCCCCATATCTTTGATAATATAGTCACCCCTTTCGGACAAAAATCTCTTTATTTCCTCTTTTAAATCAAATCCGGCATGATCCGATCCAATAATTATATTCATATCTACTTAGTAGTAATAATTTGTGATTAATTGCGGTACAGCAAATTACCTTAATAATAAATTCGTGTTTTTCCAACAGAGAATAAATTCGAAATTCGAATATCGAAATTCTAAACAAATCCGAAATTCGAATATCAAATGTTTAAAACATTATTGACTGTTACACAATATCGAATCAATCCAAATGCATACCAAATCATTATGTTTTGGATTTTGTATTTTTGTCATTTGAATTTGTTTCGTATTTCGTGCTTAGGATTTCGGATTTCAATGTTGAATATGCTACCTTTAGCCTGACTTTTCAACTCTGTTTGGTTCCAGCCTGACCAGCTTAGGGTATATATTCTCTGAAAATTAACGAGCTATTAGTTCCCCCAAACCCAAAAGAATTTGATAGCACAGTCTTCACGACTTTCTTTCTGGCCTTATTTGGCACATAGTCAAGATCGCATTCAGGATCTGGAAATTCATAGTTAATAGTTGGGGGGATAACGCCATTTTTTATAGTTAAAATGGAATATATTGCCTCTGTTACACCAGCGCCCCCTAAAAGATGCCCTGTCATAGATTTGGTAGAACTTATAGGAACATGATAAGCATAATCCCCGAAAACGGATTTTATTCCCTTTGTCTCCGAGATATCATTCAACTTTGTACTCGTTCCATGTGCATTTATGCAATCAATATCAGCAGGATTTAATCCCGCATCTTTCATTGCTGCCTCCATACAGAGTTCTGCCCCTATTCCTTCAGGGTCAGGGGCGACTATATGATAGGCATCTGAGGACATGCCATAGCCAATTATTTCAGCATATATATCTGCACCTCTATCAAGCGCATGATTTAATTCTTCTAAAATAATGATACCACCACCATCTGATATTATAAAACCATCCCTTTCTTTATCAAAAGGCCTTGATGCCTTCTCAGGTTCATCATTTCTTGTTGAAAGGGATTTCATAGAGGTAAATCCTCCTAAGGCCAAAGGGGTTAAGACATTTTCTGTTCCACCAGTTATCATCACTTCAGCCGCCCCCCGCTGAATTATCTTAAATGACTCACCAATGGCATGAGAGCTGGCGGCACATGCTGTTACTATGCAGGTGTTTGGACCTCTGGCCCCGAACTCGATAGCTATCTGGCCTGGGGCCATATTGGCAATTATGCCAGGGATAAAAAAGGGGCTTATCCTTCTTGGCCCCTTTTCTAAAAGCACCTTATGATAAAACTCAATCGTGCCCAACCCACCTATACCAGAACCTGTAACACACCCTACCCGATTATTGTTTTCTGGTGTTATCTTAAGCGTTGAATCTTCAATGGCCATCCGAGCTGAGGCTATGGCATAGTGAATAAAGACATCGAGATGCTTAGCATCCTTTGGGGTAAGAAAATCCTCAGACCGAAACCCTTTGACCTCACCAGCAATCTGGGAAGCAAATAAAGATGCATCAAATTTTGTAATTGGCCCTATCCCGGATTTACCTTTTAATACAGCCTCCCAATTTTCCTCCACTCCAATACCAAGGGGCGTAACCATTCCTAACCCTGTAATGACAACTCTCCTGGCCATCTTAGTATTCTCCTTGATCATTCAAAGGGGGCTTACCCTTTAATCTTTTCAATATATTCGATGGCCTCCCTAACAGTAACGATCTTTTCGGCATCCTCGTCAGAAATAGAGACATCAAATTCCTCTTCCATGGCCATAATCAATTCTACTTGATCGAGGGAGTCTGCACCCAGATCATCCACGAATGATGCCTCAGGAACCACATCTTCCTCATTAACCTCAAGCTGCTCACAAATAATCTTTTTTATTTTCTCCTCAACCGACATGTACACCTCCATACATAAATTGTTTGTTAAATAACCTTACATATAAAGACCGCCATTTACATGAATAACCTGTCCTGTAATATAATTTGCACTATCAGATGCCAACCAATAAACTGTTTCGGCCACCTCATCAGGCTTGCCAATCCTACCCATAGGAATCCGGGACAAAAAGGCTTCCCTTGCCTTTTCAGGAAGGTTTTTTGTCATCTCTGTATCAACAAAACCTGGTGCTACTGCATTAACAGTAATACCTCTGGTAGCCAATTCCAGTGCAACACTCTTAGTGAAACCCATTATTCCTGCCTTAGAGGCCGCATAGTTAGACTGCCCAATATTTCCAATCTGTCCAACTACAGATGAAATATTTATAATTCTGCCGCTTCGCACCTTTATCATAGACCTCGTTGCTGCCTTAGTAAAATTAAAGACACCTTTAAGATTAACCAGAAGGGCCTGGTCCCATTGATCTTCAGACATCCTCATCAGAAATGCGTCCCTTGTTATACCGGCATTATTAACCAATACATCCACCCTTTGAAACTCTCTTATTACTTCCTGGAAAAACTCCTCAACATCCCCAAAGGAAGAAACATCGAGCTTCTTTGCCTTTGCCTCCACACCCATTTTATCAAGAAGTCCTAATGTCTCATTTGCTTTAATGTCATCAGGGTCATAGTGAACAAATATAATCCCCGCACCCTCCCTGGCAAACCTGAGGCAAATTGCCCGTCCAATTCCCTTGGAACCACCAGTTATAACCACTATCCTTTTTGATCCAGACAATTTTTCCCCGCTCGTTACTGGTTGTTAGTTACTCGTCGCTCGCTGACCATTGTCTATTGACAGCCTGAAAACAATTAACGGTAAACGATCTATTGTTTTACTCATTACTTGTTGCTTTTTTCTGCCTACTGCTTACTGCTTACTTCCTGCTATTCTAAAGACTCTTTGATTGAACTTTAGCCAGCCCTTGTTCCAGCCGCTCTTGAACATGTTTATTGACAAAGTTTGAAGCTGTTCTAATCGCATTCTTTATAGCCTTAGGGCTTGAGGAGCCGTGACATATTACTCCGACACCCTTAACCCCTAAGAGAAGAGCTCCGCCATGCTCTGCATAATCAAGATTCCTTTTAAAGCTTTCAAATGCCCTTCTACTAAGCCAGAAGCCAAGCTTAGAAATGAAGCGCCTGGACATTTCTCTTTCAAACATAATGCCTATAGTCTCGGCCATTCCTTCACTTAATTTAAGCGCTACATTACCTACAAACCCATCGCTAACGATTACGTGTACATCTCCCGAAAAAATATCCCTTCCTTCAACATTCCCCACAAAATTAAATGGGCCCTTTTTAAACAATTCGTGGGCAACTCTGACCTGTTCATTGCCCTTGCTTCCCTCTTCCCCAATATTCAATATCCCAACCTTTGGATTATCGATATTAAGGAGTGAGCGGGTAAAGATATCGCCCATAATCCCGAATTCAAAGAGTTGCTTGGGCCTGGCGTCAACATTAGCCCCAACATCAATCAAGACAACATCTCCCTTTGCGCCAGGAAAAATTCCGGCCAACGCCGGCCTTTCCACGCCTTTTATCCTTCCAAGAGTAAGTACAGCAGCTCCTATGGTTGCCCCGGAATTTCCCGCACTGACAACAGCCTCAGCCTTGCCTCTTTTTACAAGATCAAAGGCCACCATAATAGAGACATCCTTCTTCTGTCTCAGGACCTTTAGGGGTGATTCATCCATAGCCACCATCTGGGAGCAATGATGGATCTGGATACTGGCACCTTTTTCCCCTCCATTACTGAACTCTTTCCTGATGAGTTTTTCATCTCCTACTAAGGTAACATTCACCCCCAATTCATACTGTGCCCAAAGAGCACCTTGAACGATTACTCCGGGGGCATTGTCTCCTCCCATTGCATCTACAGCTATATTCAGATTAACCCTCTTCTTTTTTGATTACTGTTTTACCCTTGTAGGTACCGCAATTCATGCATACATGATGGGGAAGGATTGGTTCGTGACATTGAGGACAGAATGATATGTTGGGCATTGTTAGGTGATGATGAGATCTCCTCATATCCCTTCTTGATCTTGATTTTTTCTTCTTAGGTACAGGCATAATGAAATTTCCTTAATTTTGTCATTGGTCATTTGTCATTGGTCATTATTCACAATTCCTCGCAACGGACAACTGACAATTATCAACTGACATTACTAAATGTTTCATTTCTTGATGAACATGAACACCTTGCCGTATTCAAATTACACCCACATATTGGGCAGAGCCCTTTGCAATCAATAGTGCAAAGATTCTTCATGGGCAGATTAAGAATAAGTTGCTCTTTTATTATCTGATCAGAGTCTAAAAACTTACCATCAATGAAGTCGAGATCAAGATCATCTTCTAATAGTTCGATCTCTAATTCTCCTTCAAATGGAGACATTGACAGATATACCCTAAAATCTGTTGCTAAATCTTTAGTGTAAGGCTCTAAACATCTGTCACACATTAAAAGCAATTTGGTGGATATAAAACCCTCTATTACAATCTTTTTGCCAACTGGGTATATCTTAATCCAGGCAGAAATGGGGCTTTCAAGCCCCATGATCCGATTTTCACCGAAATCCGGTTTCCACCAATCTGGTTTGAGTATAAATTTTGTTTCTTTACCCTCTAAAGGAATATTTGTCAAATCTATTTTCATTTAAGGTAAAGATATATAATCAATGATTATAACTACCGTTAAATAATAAGATTTGCTTTTATATCCAGTACTTGTTTTTGTCAAGAAAATTTCCTCTCTTGTCTTTACCCTGTTAGTATAATCTGCTTGTCCTGTTAAATACCTATTTGGGAGTGTGATCTGGTTTAAGCAACATACATAAAGCCATGTATGGGCAGTATATAGGGGAAAACTATCCACTTATTTAACAGGATCTGACACCGGCGCTACGCTTCGGGGTTATTCATGGAAATAACTTTATATCTTAAAAAACAATTTTCCAATTTAGCCCCATATGTTGTAATTAAAGTTTCACTATGTCCCAATATACATTAAGTTAC
>JAUWZV010000100.1 GCA_030615105.1 Desulfobacteraceae bacterium | reverse complement strand
CTTCGTGCATGTTAGTTTAGACCGTTCAAATAAAATGATTGAGCTATTAAATGAAGCAATAAAAGAGTATGGACTCCAAGTGATAGTATTTACTCATCGTCAAATGGAATTTGCCGGATTAACCGGCAAGATGGTTGATATTCAAAGTGTGAAATGAGAATCAATGCAAGACTTTAGCTTAGAGCACGTAAATAATTTTAGTAGACAAAAGTCAGCTTGGCTGAAGGTGAATATAAGAAAGCAAATGTACATAGAGAGGAGGGATATTGCTATGAGAACGAACCACCAAACGACGGCTTTCTCTAAGCATCTCTTCCTCCATGACACTTCGGTTGCTGTCACTCCGTTCGGGGCAACTTTGCATATCCGCCAAACTGTATATGAAATTCCAAACCACGCCTTTAGGAAATAAAGTTATTTAAAGGCAAATTTTATTCTACGAATATGCTTAATAAAGCGTGGAAAATGTAGGGTCGGGTTTTATACCCGACCTTAAACAGGTGGCATATAAAATGCCACCCTACAATTGTATGTTGGTTCAGGTTTTATAACATACAATAAGTCCACAGGATATTGAGCAATTACTATTCCACTATAATTAACTAAAACGGGGTAAATCATGTTTGATTTTTTGTTAACCGAAGAGGAAAAGGCATTACAGAATGAGGTCAGGGAATTTGTAAAGAATGATGTCCCAAGCAAACTCATCCGTGATATGGATCTGAGCATAATTGAGACAGGCCGGCCATTTATTGAGATGGCTGCAAAGAAGAATCTCCTTGGCCTACGGTTTCCGAAGGAATACGGGGGACGAGGTCTCAACTGGGTAGCTGAGGTGGCTGCTATTGAAGAAGTAGGGGTCCTCGGTAACTCTATAAATTGTGCCTATGTTATGCCCAGTATTGTTGGAGAGGCACTGAATATCTTCGGAACCAGGGAACAAAAGGAGCGCTATCTTAGGCCTACCATTGAAGGTAAACTTTACTCTGCAGAGGCCCTTACTGAACCACGCGGGGGCTCTGACTTCTTTGGTGCTACAACAAGGGCAGTGCAAGACGGTGATTCATTTATTCTCAACGGCGAGAAGCGCTTCATAGTAGGTGCCAAGGACTCCGATTATTTTTTGGTATATGCTAAATCAGCTCCTGATGCACCACCTCATGAGTCCATCAGTTGCTTTATTGTTGAAAGGAATATGGGAGTAAAGGATCAAGCCATTTATACCCTCCTTGGAACAAGGGGTGGCGGTACAGGACGTCTTGTTTTTAATGATGTAAGGGTTCCAAAAGAGAATCTTGTAGGTGAGTTGCACAATGCCTACCATGTCTTTAACAGGATGATGGTTCCTGAGAGGCTGACAAGCGGTGCCGGTTGCCTTGGTCTTGGAAGGGCTGCCCTGGAGGTAGCAACTCGTTACTCTACAAGGCGGAAGGCCTTCGGAAGAACAATAGATAAATTTCAGGCGATTAACTTTATGGTAGCCGATTCAGTGGCCACCTTGGATGCAGCAAGGGCCTTAGTTTACGCAGCAGCCAGGTCAGCCGATGCCGGTGGTGATTCCCGCAGGATAGTATCAGAGGCCAAAAAGGTAGGCACTGAGGCTGCCTGGAAGGTAATAAATATTTCTATGCAAATAATGGGAGGAATTGGTTATACCAGTATCTATCCTATAGAACGTTTCCTCAGGGACTGTCGCCTGGCAATGATCTGGACCGGTACTAATGAGGTTATGAATCTTCTCATCCAGCATGAATATTATAAGGAATTGAGAAAAAGAAAGATCGAACCAAGGGATGTGGAGGAGGATGCAATAACACCTGATGATGAGGAAAAGGTCTATGAATAAAGATCATATTACGACCTATTACTCTCTTGAGATTCATAAAGTTTTGCATGATCAAAATAACATCTATTAAGTTTGGTATTATCTTTCAACAAAGATTGGACTATCGGTTAGCGTAATATAGCTTGCATCCAAGGTTTGTGAATTGTCAAGATGATCAGTAACCGTTACTGTGCCTGTAATTTCTGAGTAACGTTCAAAAGTGTTTACGAATGATTTATCCGAAAAAATAAGCTTGATGTTAGATGTCTGGATTTTTGTTGACATATTTTTTAATAAGTAATACTATTACTCAGTAATACCAATATAGATATGGAGGATCCACTATGAGAGTTACAACTAAGGGACAGGTTACAATACCACAGCACATAAGGGAAAAATTAGGTATAACACCAAGTATAGAGGTGGATTTTATAGAAGAAAATGGTCGAGTTTATTTAATTAAAAAAGCTGGAATAAGGCCAAGAAGAAATAAATTTCATACTTATAGAGGCGTTGCAACTGTGAAGATGTCAACAGATGAGATAATGTCTTTAACTAGAGACGATGAATGAAAGGTATCTTTGTTGATTCGAATGTAATTTTGGACCTTTTTGAAGATGATCAAAACTGGGCAGAATGGTCCGAGTCAACCCTTAGCCTTTATAGCATTATACATACTTTGTATATAAATCCGATTATCTATTCGGAAGTTTCTATCGGATTTGAACGGATTGAAGAACTGGAAAGCGCAATAACAGGATGTGGTTTTCAAATGCTTGAAATGCCAAAAGAAGCCCTTTTTTTAGCGGGTAAGGCATTTGTAAGATATAGAAAACGCAAGGGAAAAAAATTGTTCCCATTACCAGATTTTTTTATTGGAGCACATGCTGCTGTACTTGGCTGGGAATTAATCACGCGAGATATATCAAGATACAGATCATATTTTCCCACAGTTAAATTGATTACCCCTTAAAATTCATATTGAAATAGCATCTAACTCGATAGTATAGAATTTCCTTTTTAAGTCCTTGTAGGGGCGGCATTTATGACGTCCCGCAAAGCGGGATTCGATAAACCCGCCTGCCGGATGGCGGGCAGGTCGAACCCCTACAGGTCTGCACCGAAGGTGCGATGTGTTCATCCAGCGGATGTGATAAACCGCACCGCTGATCTCTTTGCTATTTTTTATAGGTATTGTAATTTTAGCGTGTATCAGCCCGCCTTGGCGCATATTCTATGTATGCAAGCATATAGCCAGACAATCAGGTCTGCCCGCCATCCTTGCCCGACATCCGGCAGGCGGGTGGCAGGCGAGTCTGGGCCAGGGGCGCGATAGTTTCGGAGAATTCTCAGGTTCCCGAAAGTCAGCCTGCCCTCCCCGTCCCGAGACCGGTACGGGATCGGGAGGCACAATGAGAGGAGGTATTAAATAAGGGCTATTAGCTTTTCCAAGAACTCAATACCAAACACCCAATTTCCAATGCAAGTCTGGGCCAGGGCGAAAACCTGTCCGCCATCGCGAGCCGCTCAGGCGAGGTGGGCGGGTCTGCATCCTAATTAATTTAAGATTTATGTTCGTGATGTAATCTGCCAAATTTATGGGCATGAATATGGGGATGGGGGACCAACTCTTCATCAAGAGAAATCTTGCCATTCGCCATGGCATATATCCTATCTGTGGTTTTAAAGAGGAAATCCAGGTTGTGTGAAATAAAGATGCACGAAAGGTTCAGTCCCTTTAAGATATCAGTTATCCTCTCTTCTGTCTCATCGTCCAGCCCATTCATGGGTTCGTCCAAGAGAAGCACCTCTGGATCCATGGCAAGGACTGTGGCCAGAGAGACAAGCCTTTTTTCCCCACCTGAAAGCTTATAGGTTATCCTGTTCTCAAAGCCGGAGAGATCAAGCCCTGCAAGTGTTTTCAAGGCAATTTCTCTGGCCTCTTCTGGCGATTTCCCTAAATTTAATGGCCCAAAGGCTACATCCTCCAGCACTGTAGGGCTGAATAATTGGTCATCAGCATCCTGAAAAAGGAGCCCGATCTTTTTCCTAACCTCCCTAAAGTCTTTTTCCTCATTAGCTGGCTTGTCGAAGAGTTCGATCTTGCCTGAAGAGGGCCTCAAAAGACCCATAATGATATGAAAAAGGGTGGTCTTACCACTACCATTTGGCCCTACCAAACCAACCCTATCACCGCGATGGAGTTCAAAACTCAGGCGGTCAAGTATGAGCTTGTCAGTCGAGTATGAAAAAGAGATATCTTTTAGATTTATGATCAGGCTATTGCTGTCCATTGTAGAATTACCAATCCCAAAATTGCAGCCAACATCACTGACAGATACAATACATCTCCCTTCTTAACGTAAAACCGGCTCAATGTATAATATCTCCCATTAAAACCTCTGCAAAGCATGGCCTTGTGGATTCTTTCCGCCCTGTCATAGCTTTTGACCAGAAGCATTCCCACAAGATAGGCATAACTCCTATAGGTGTGTAAGTTAGTTCGAGGTATGAAACACCTAATTTTCATAGCGTTAATCAGCCTATGATACTCCTGAAAAATGACATGAATATAGCGATAGGTAAATAAAAAAAGATGTATTATCTTATCTGGAAAGCAGAGCTGGCTCATGGCATGGCCAAGTGTAAAGACGGATGTTGTTGAAAGCAGTGCTATCATGACCAAAAGGATTGCATTGCATTTGACTGTAATCTGGCTGGCATACAATACACCCTCTGTTGTTCCGACTAATGGTCCAATATTAAACAAGGCCTCCCCTTTATAGGTAAAAGGAAGAAAAAGCCAGAGGAAGAGGATCAATCCATTTACTAATAGAAGTCTGTAGAGAACCTTTCTGATTGAAAGTTTGCCAAGGATTATAAGGAATAGTGACAAAGCCAGAGCAGGCAACAGTGCTAAAAAGTTGCTTGATACAGCCGCAACCACAGAAAAAAGGATAGCCACAATGATTTTAACCCTTGGATCGAGGCTATGAACAAAGGAATTCCCAGTAGAAAATTGCTCTTCAATCATTTTTGGTTCTCTAAATACCTTTTATTGTAACTGATCACAGTGTAGTTGTGTAATGAGGCCTTTTCTTCAGTTCCGAGGCTCCCGGCCTGGTCTTTTCAGCGACTTATCTACAGGGGATTCTTGCCCCCTCCGCATTTCCGCCTCAGGCGGAATGCGGTTTCCCCCATAGATAAATCGCGAAAAGGACGACGGCCTCCCACCAGTCACTTCAGAAAAGGCCCCATTACGCTCTAAATGTGTCGCTGAATGAATGTACCTGTGATCACTTACCTTTTCCTTCCCCTGTTTCTAAAATAGATTGCCACACCCATAAGGCCAAAGATATACCCTATGCCACCTACTATTTCAGTGACAGAAGGCCCTTTAGACTGTGATTCAGTTATCATCCTGACAATTGGCCTGAGCTTCCTATCTAAGGACTCCTCAATAAGCTCCTTGATCTCTTCCTTGCTTAAGCCAACAGCTATGGGCTGGGAAGATTCAGCAGTTCTTCTGCTGCCCAAAATACCACTTGATTCCTTGATCTCTGATTCTAAGATCGTCCATTCAGCTTTATGCCCCATGCCTGCATTGAGGACAATCCTCAAATCAGTTAGTTTGGGAATTTTGAATGAAAATTCGCCTTTATTGTTTGTTTTTCCTTCTAAGAGTTGTTTTCCTTCTCTATCAAAGACAATAACCTGGGAATTTATGGCCTCTTTTCCACCGCTAAACTTACTCTCGGTGAATATGGTGTCTCCCTCGACCCAGGCAAAGATTATTACCTTGTGGGCTAAGGCAGGAAGATTGTTAGAGATTACAAGTATAGAGGCTAAAAAAAGAATTATTAAATATATCTGAATATTATGACCCTTTTCCATAGATACCTCCCAAAACTTCGGGTTTTACCCTCTTTAAAAATGCCACACAAAAGAGGGTAATAATGCCCTCGATAATCATTACTGGCAGATGGGCCACTACAATCAGCTTTGCCACTGACATAAATGATTGTTCAGTAAATACCAGTGATATTGCTACAAGAATACCTGAAAAGCAGACAGAAAGAAAGCCACATGCAAAGGCGGCAATTGAAGATATGGTCCTTTTTTCTCGATTTACCAATTTGCCAAAAAGATAATAGCAGATCACGCCTGGTAGGGCCATATTCACCGTATTGATTCCAAGGACGGTGATTCCTCCAAATTGAAAGAGGATTGCTTGAAGGGCTAAGGCCACTAAAATAGAAGGAAAACAGAGCCAACCAAGCAGAAGCCCATTTATACCATTAAGGACAAGATGGACACTCGAGGGTCCAATAGGAACATGGATTAATGAGGCAACAAAAAAGGCAGAAGATAGAACCGCCACCTGTGGGATCTTTTCGTAACCCATCTTTTTTAGACCAATTGAGATCCCGGCTGCGGCCAGGGCCGCACCCGTGACCAGCACGGGTGCGGATAATACTCCCTCGGATATATGCATTGATATCATCCTCCATAAGAGGCTTTTCCTTTAACGCCTCGTGTACTCACCATGGCTTTATTAACTTTTTCCCATGCTCGAGGGCCCCGCGGATCATTTCCATATGCCTGAGCGTGGCCAGCTCCCGTTCCAGGTCCGCAGGTTTGATTTGAAGTTTTTGAACCAGACTTCCTGGCTCTATTTTGCCTTCGCGCTTCACTATATCCATGATCCTGGTTTGAACGCTGTTCAACATAGGTTCTTGACCATATTTTTCCACAAAGGACTTGGCGGCATGTACCGCCCAGGGATCACACGCCTTGGCAGGAGATAGGGCATCCATGTAGCAGTCGTCACATAGTTTTTGCCCCAGATGTTCGTGTATCTCCTCTTCTGTTACATCGGCTTTACATCGTTCGCAAATCATTTACTTGCCATCTCTCATTTTATTTCCAATCGTGGAATTTAACCCATAGAACTGCACCAATTTCCACGTCTTTACCCTTGATCTTCTTGTCAGATGTATTCAGGGCGGCAAATCCCCACCAGCCAGCCTTGGGCGCTGCATAGGTAAAAACCCCACTGACATCGGCCTTGATAGTCTGGGTGACCATGTAATCTGTGGGGGCTTTAGCCTTTCCATCCTTGTTATAGTACTCTACCTCTACCTCGCAGAAAGGTACAGGTTTACCGTCCAACTTTACAATCCCCTGAAAGACATTTCCGGTGTAGAGTCCATAAGGTTTTGACAGGGGAACGATCTCGGTTTTGAGTCCGATTTCCTGATCCCACCCCTCATCATCGCCAAAGGCAGTAACCACGGTTTTTGTGTAATGTACAATGTAGCAGTCCTCGGCCGGTTCCCAGTATGGCTTGGGCTCCATATAAAACATATAAACACCTGGCCTATTGATTTTATAAGAGGTTTCCCAGGCAGTATGCTCCATGACCTTTGTCTCTTTTAGTGCATTTAGGAGATTTACCTTTTTTCCGTTAGCCATGACCCCAAAAACAACTGGCTTAACCAGTTCCATTCCTTCACCCTCAAAGGGATGGGAAAAGGATAGTTTCAAATTGATAGTTCTATCGTCATCTTGCATAACCATGGAGTCGGATGGTATTAACATTCCATAGTGCGCCATGGCTGATCCAGCCGAAAAGATGGTAAATATACTCATTATAATTAAAATAAACAATCTTTTCATTTTATCCCTCCTTAAAATTCTATTGCCAGCCTTATAAAGGCCTCATTTAGTTTGTCATCCACACCATTTGGATTTCCTTCTTTCACCTCAAAGTTGCTTATACGATACTCACCCATGAGGTTGGTGGCAAAACTATCTCTTTCAAAGAGTGTATAGGTGAATCCTATACTGTATCTGGATTCCAGATGACCATCCTGGCCGCCATCTATGTCATCATTAAATACCTCGTAGCGTGCTGCTATCTCTAATGGATCTAAGAGCTGATAAGCAACTGCCGCAAACCAGGCAGATTCTTTATACTCTTTATTATCCACAGAATCTTTCTCTCTCTGGATGGCCTTGATATATTCCGCATCAAGTGTAAATTTCCATTTCTCATAGTGAATAATGCCCCCAACAGTCTCATTTCTGTCACTATCACCTGGTTCACTATCATAGAAGGCAGCTACTGTCAGGCCCTCAATAGGGGAGATGGTAATGTTGCCAATGAATGAAGAGAGATCGTCTGTCTCATTATAGGTAGCACTCATCCCTCCAGTTCTCCAGGCAGCAAGATTGTCATCTTCGTCTTTATAATTCCTATCTAACCCATAGGCCCCCTCTAACATGTGGGCCATAAGCTCTTCTCCTTTATATACAGTGGCTGAGATATCAAGGCCAAGAGCATCGGTATTATATCCAATGGTTGCACCTGTTTTTGCAATCTCATAGCAGTCTTGAGTGATAGGGTCATTAATAAGGTGACTTTCAAATACACCAAAGGGCTGTCCCCTTTTGCCACCAACAAAGTAGAAAGGAATTCCTTCCTTCTGTATAGTAATTGTTGCCTCATCCCAGAAGACCCTGTCATTGTCTGTGTCAAGGGCTTCACCTTTAAGGATAAAATTACCTTTCACATATTCATGAAAGGTCACCTCAAGGCCTAACTCCACTGTGCCAATATCAAGATCAGAGCTGGTATCATTAACTGTATTGTCTCCTATATCACTGTCATCCGCATAAGTGTAGTCAAGTTCAATGGCACCTGAAAAGGTAAGCTTATCTGAAAGTCCCCCAAGAATACCTTTTCCTTCAATCTTTTCTTTCAGGGCCTTGATCTCCTGAGTGAGTTCGTAATTGGACATTGCCTCACTTGAGGCAGGTTGTGGAATCAATAGATAAAGAAAGATAAGTGCCATAAATAGTATTCTATTTTTCTTTACTAAATTCATATCCCTATTCTCCTCCAGATGTATTTTTATTGATAATTAAAAATAGTTGGCTTATTACTCAAAAAAACTTTCCAATAATAAGAGATTTTTCATCACCCCCTTTCTCCAAAAAAAAGCCACGAAGATAATTTGCCCTGTTTTCTATCAGAGCAAAAGACCTCCGTGGCCTTTTTTACTTAGCGTTATTCTATTTTAATAAACTAACTTCTAATGATGGAAATGATCTTCTTGATCAGACCTTCCTTTCTGTCCCAGCTTATATAGCAACTCAAAAAGCGCCTGTCAAGAAAAACTCGTTAGATAAAATTTTTCCCTGTTAGCTAAATTTTAAAAGTGGACTGTTTAAAGATTAAAAGTGGACTACCTTTAGATCACTGTTTTTAACTTTCTGGATATCAATGAGATTATCGTCACACCAGAATCTGACCTCAGATATATCATTGTTCAAAGGATAGATACGAAGAGTTACCCTTTTCCTTGGAGTAGCATTATTAACCTTCAGTTGTAAGTTATTAATGGATATTCTTCTGTAGGGATCAATGGTTCTCTCTATCCGTAAGCAAAAGATGTCTTTCACAGATTGAAAAGGTGGTCTAACTTTAAACTCTCTAAAGAAAGACCTCTTCTCTTCCAGTGCTCTTTGAAAACGGAAGTAAGGAACCTCCTGAGTTGTTGAATGGCGCTGTTTATAGTTATATCTGTGGATTTCATAATTAAGCACTCTTTGGGCATCTCGTATATCAGTCACATTATCCCTCACACACGTTCTTATGAGTCTATCCTGAAGCCATCCATATGGCCTCTCAATCTTACCCTTGGCCTGTGGGGATAAGGCATAGGTTACCTTTATGTTACAGTCATACATAACCTGTTTCCATTGAGGATCAGCCTCATCAGTGAGTGTATAGTGTTTCCTCCAGACAGAGTCTCTGCCTTGCACAAACCGAAAGATGGAGTGAGAGTCTACGTAATAGAGAAAAGGTGCACCATACTTCAATACTACCGTCTGCA
>JAUWZV010000015.1 GCA_030615105.1 Desulfobacteraceae bacterium | reverse complement strand
GAGGATGTCTAATATCATGAAAATAAAGAGGTAGGGAACAATGGCTTGAAAGTGACATCGATTTCTGATCTCTAAATTGTTTTTTCATGCTGAAATAACAAAACGCATTGATTCGCATAAAATCAATCTCGGATTTTGGGACCTATGGCTTTCTTGCATTATATTTTGTGAGATGAAATAGTAGATCTATTATAGCAGGAAATTCAAAATTGGTTATCCGTTATTTGTATCGGCGGAAGGCGTAACAAATAACCAATAACAAATAACTTTTTTACAGAGTAAAAAATTTATTATTTTTTCTCTTCAACGCCTTCTTTCTCAGACTTCCCGAGCTTTTCCAGATACTCCAAAAAGAACACAAGGAAAATCCCTGCAAACAGTGACACGACAGCGGCGAGCATCACGTTGATCCTTCTTTTGGGCTTTATCCTTTTCTCTGGTGGGATGGCCTTATCTATCACTTGAAAGGCGATGTCCTCTTTAGCCTCATCTATTTTGGCCATCTCATACTGCTGGGTGAGAAGCTCATAGACCTTTTGCTGGGTAACTGCATCTCTTTTTAACCTTATATACTGCAGCCCTAATTCTGGGGCCTCGGAAAGAGAAGGCATGGCCCCGGTTTCAGGGTTACCACTTTTGGATTCCACCATAGCCAACTGTTTCTTCAGTTCTCTCAGCTCATCCTTGATCGTGAGCACATCCGGATTGGAGGGGGTAGAATACTGCTTTATGACTCCCAGTTGAACCTCTTTTGCCGTTATCTGGGCTTTCAAATTGGCCAGTGCCCTGATAGACGCCTCTGTCTGGGCATCCATAGCCACGATCTTCTTATTTACCTGAAAGCCCTTTAAGGCCTCTTCGGCCTCCCGCAATTCCTTTTTGACCTTATGCAGTTGATTTTCTACAAATATCCTGTTCCTCTTGGCCATGGACAGGGCATTTTCACTGAGGAATCTTTGGAGCTATATTGTGTACTGATTGGCAATATCTGCGGCAATTTCAGGGTCCTTGTATTCAACAGATATACTGATGAGGCCTTTGTCATCTTTAGTCTCGGTCATACCGGTCAGTGACCTAACAGCATCCTGAAGAGTAGGTGGCTCATCCTGGGGCTCTTCAAAAAGGACCTTCATTAGATCAAGGGTCTGGATAACATCCTCAGCCATGGTTCTGCTCTTGAGCACGGTCACTAACTTACTTCCACCTATGCTTGGAACTAAACCGCCCACAAAAGGGAGGGAGCCCAGGCTCCGCAAGGCGGCAGAGACCCGGCCTCTCGATGACTCAATAGGCATAATAGTGGCCTTGGCCTGGTATATCTCCGTCATGCGGAGGCTGACAATGGCCGCTGTGACAACGGAGGTTAGAAAGATCACTGCAATGATCTTCCACCTCTTCCGTATCACCCGCCAGTAGTCCAGGAGATTTATCTCATCTTCTCTTTCCATTTCCACGGCTTAAACCCCTAAAGAGGTTAATCCCCTATCGCCCTAATATAAAGCAACTATAACACCGGTTGTTACTGCAAGCTGGTAGAGGATGGTTGTCCAGTCCATAAGCTCCTTCTTCCAGACAATCCTTGTTACCTTAGATGGCACCAGGATAGAATCTCCGGGGCTTATTCGGGCAGACGCAAAACCGGACACCCATCTTCTATCTTCAGAATCCCATGATAGCCCAAATGCCCTCTTCTGCGTCTTGCTAATAACCGTGCCATCGGCCTTAACTATATACATCTCCCCCTCTTCGGCGTCACGGGTAGGGCCACCGACCTTGTTTAGATAAAAGTCAGCTCTCTTGCCCCTGGTATATACGATAGATGTTGGATTATAGACACTACCCAGGACATTCACTATCCAGGGCATTGGGGGTATGGTAAGTGTATCCCCATCCTCCAGTTCCATATCATACTTGGATCCCTTGAACTTATCGAGAGAATCGAGGGCAATGACGACCCTCCCTGTAACCTGGGCTGCCCTTGTCTTCTTCAGGAGTTCCCTCTTTACTTCCAGGGATTGCTCCAGACTCTTGGCATCTGCCCCTGAAACAGAGGCCTCGGCTAAGCGGGCCTGCGCCGTCAGAATATCCTCCTCTAACCGATCAATGAATCCCTTAATCCTCTCTTCCTGGATCCTCCTTGCAGATTCCCTGGTAAAGAATGCCCCTTTGAGATAGGCATGCTCTGTAAAACCGCCTGCCCTCTCAATGACCGAGCTCAACCTCTCACCCTTGGAGAATGAATAGACACCTGGGAATTTCACCTCCCCCTCCAGGGTAACAATCTTCTCTGTGAACCACTCTGGGATCTGCCGCACGAAGACATAGTCATCTTCTTCCAGTAGGATGTTGTGCTCAGGGTTGCCCTTCAATGCCTCACCCAGATTGATGTTTATTCTTTTTGATGTAACACCCCTCTCTGTCTTTATCAACCTGGTTATCTCGGCCTCTGGTAGGTAAGCACTCCGCTTCAGATTCCCGGCATCGTAGATGAGGTCCTTTACCCTCATATTTTCAAATAATCGGTATTTACCCGGCATCTGTACCTCACCACTAATAGTTACCGGTGCTACTTCTTTGAGAGTTTCTCTGGAATATATAGTTACCGTGTCGTGTTCCTTTAACTTAATATTCTCGGATAAATCCCCCTCCAACAGCCTCCCCAGATTGAATGAGATAGTCTCAGGATGGAAGTCAGGGGGGACCAATCGTATGATCTCTGCGTAATCCAGATAAGGTTCGGGTAAAAGTTCATCGAAAGATGAGACAAGGTCGAGGAGTTTCATTCCCTCCTTAAACTCATAGCCACCGGGGCGTACAACATGGCCCTCCAGATAGACAATACCATAGGTGGCGGGTGAGATAGGGAGTACCTTTACCAGGTCTCGATCCTGCAAAATGATTTTTAGCTTAGGGAAATACCTGTCTTGTGCATACTCGGCAAGATCAAAATCCTCTACTATTCTCTGTTCATGGGCAACAATCCTTTCTATTTGGACCCTTTGCAGATATCCTATAGGTGTCACCCCTCCGGCCAGATCAAATAATTCTCCCAGTGTCATTTTATCTTTTATCTCATAAATAGCGGGCCTCATAACATTTCCCGCTATCCCAACCACTGGACTGATTATGGGGACGAAAATGGTATCGCCCGACTGGAGGCGCTCGTCCTGGCTTTTATCCCCCTTTAGCAAGAAGTCATACAGGTCAATAGCCCGGATAACCTTTCCATTTCTTATTAGTTGGATATTTCTCATCGTACCCCGCTTAGATGGTCCTCCAGCGGCAAAAAGGGCATTATAAACGGTTGAAAGAGAACTCAGGCTGTAGCTGCCAGGGGTTACTACCTCACCGATCACGAATACCCTGATCGTCCTTAATCTGCCCATCACCACATTCATGTGGAAGCCCTTATAATGCCTCGAGAATTCTCTTAATAAGTACTTCTTTAATTCGGAGAAGGTTAACCCCCAGATCTTCAGAGTTCCTATCTTGGGAAGGGTTATCTCTCCATTACGGTCCACCTCTGCCTCATAAGAGCGTTCGATCCTTCCCCAGAGGGAGATGTTAAACCCGTCGCCAGGGCCGATAACGTAGTCCGGCCCTACAGGGACATCTTCAACAGGGGCAAAGGTAGAAACAGCAGCGCTGAAGAGCTCGTAGCCAAACTGGGTCAAATCAGTGGAGACAGTGGTCGGTATCTCACCTGAAAGGCTGATCTCAATCTCCGACCTCTCCTTTGTTGGCACTACCTCTTCCTTTGGCTCGACCTCGACCTCCTCTTCCTTGGGTTCCGCTTTACCTTCTTCGGGCTCCCTGACTCTCTCGTGGAGTGGACGGGTAATAGCAGGTTCCCCTGGCTGAGATGGAGCGATTGCTGGAGCCTCTTCTGCAGGACGCGAAGGAGGTGCTCCTTTCTGAGCCTGGAGATAAGGAGTCCTCCAGAACAATATTAAAAAGACATATAAAATAAAGAAACCCGCCCAACCACATGCTTTGTTTGCCATGGAACTCCTATCTCTCACAGATTCTTCTCCTCTTTTTCTCGAGTATTTATGCTCTCCCATTTTTCCCAGAATTTTTGGTAATTTACCACAAATTTTCCTAAACCTCCAAGAATTCTTTGCCATTATGTCCCGATCTCATATCTCATTAAATGCTGATATGAAAAGTATGCTCAACTTTTAAAAATACTTTTTCAACTCCTTCGACACTGGATTCTGTTTCAACTACAGGGGAATTCTTATCAAGAAATTCTAATTCACATCCATCTGGTATTTTTTCGATCATTTCAGGATGCTCTGTTAAATAACGCAAAAAATCAAAAACTAGCGAGACATTTTTTTTCACAATCTCCTCTTTTCTCACTTCTTTAACCTCCTCCTATATCGGTCTCGATACCACGTCCATCTATCTTTTATATCTTGTTCTGCATAAAGTAAAGCAGTGTTAAGATCAGGTATATCTAAGGGGTATTTTTCCTTTTTCCCTTTAGGGAATATAACATCCCCTATGCAAGAAACCATGTGAGCAATCATATCTGACTATTTGATGCCACTCCTTATTAAACTTGGCCTCGTATTGAACAACCATATCAACAACTTTCCCTTTTTCTGTATTTATCTTTTTTCGTAATAGTTCAGCCACTAAGGCACTAAGCCACCAAGATTATAATATAATTCTCTTGATGCCATTTTTAATGAGAGGCACGTTAATGCGCCTGAGGCGCATTAAAATTGATAAGAAAACCAAGACGTTTGCCAGTCAATTTTAAATGACTAAGTATCTGTGCTTCCCACACAGGATTCATCTCGTCAACAGCTTTCAGTTCACAAATAATAAGCTCTTCCACGAGAACATCTAAACGCATCCTCTCATCAAAAATCATCCCGTCATATGTAATCGGGATATCAACCTGTCTTTGATATTTTAATTCTCGTTTGGATAGCTCATGGCAAAAACAAACTTCATAAACTCTTTCAAGCAAACCCGGTCCTAATATCTTATGTACTGCATATGCCGCATCTACAATTTTTTCAGCAATAGATTCTTCTCTTTTTGATAAAGGTTTAAACTTCATATTCTTTCTTTGTGCCTTCGTGGCTGAACTGTTACGTTTTTTCTTTATTAAAACCTAAACCTAAGTTCCGCTCCTATAAAATGATTCTCCTCTTTCCTGTCCTTAACATTATCAAGATTATTGATCTCTTCATACCCATATCTGACCATAAAGTTTGCCCATTTCTTGAATTCGTATCCTGCCTCAATGAAATACTGGTATTTTTCCTGGGGATATGCCTTGCTTATTCCGCTCCTTTCCTTATCGAAACCCAGCTTGTAAAGAAATCTATCTTTGATTGAATGCGATAGCTCAATAAAAATGTCATCTGAGTCGGTGCTGGCGTGATGACCAAACACCCTTCCGTAATGCTTCATTGCCCATAAATGCTTATACCAGGCACCTGGGGCACTTTTTGGAGAAAGTTTTGTATATTCAGTTCTAAATTTCAATCCCTGTGTCGTAAAAAAATCGTTGAACACTACTCCCATAAGATAGGCCCGTTTATCTGGTGGATAGCCTTCGTCTTCTGCTCCCAACTCTGCATACAATTTGATTGAATTGGCAATAGGTACTAAGCTAGAAATATTTGGTATTGTTAGAGCAGCATCTACGGCAAATTCCTTGTTGCTGTCACGCTTGTCGCCTCCTCTGCATTCATTGCTGAATATTATATAGAGATAATCTGAAATATTTAGACTCTCGAAGCCTGGTCTTTCACCACTAAAATGGGCGAGATATGAGACTCCTAATTCTAAAATAGGATGAGGCTTGAAATCAAATCTTGCACCAAAAAGTCTTGAATTTGGCGGATGTTCAGAGACGACCTCCTTGTCTAATTCAGAAAGGAACAGATTATATCTAAAAGGGCCTAAGTGCCTAAGAATCGAAGGGAGAATGGTGGCCCGGGGATTGGATATCTTGATCATATCAAAGGGGCGGGCATTGTTTGACATAAGCAGTGCGCCATGATACCCTGGCCCCCACCAGAGGGAGTCTCTTCCCCATTCGATCTCAAAATTATCAACGGTAAACTTCATATACCATTTGTGAACCCTGACCTCGGTCTCATCGTTTTCCTCAATCCCCTTAAGATTTTCATTGTAAATCACCATAGGCTGAATATAGAAAGAGAAGACTCCCCACAACCGAGCCATTGATTGAAACTGAGCCATCGCATTCTTTCCATCAAAATACTCAATTCCTTCATTGTTGAATATGGAGAAGGGGCCGTCTAAGAAATTGTAGGTAATGGAGAATTCATCCAACGGTTTAAGAAAGGTACTGGGTGTTTTCCCACGACCTTCAGCCTCAGAAATCTCTTCCTTGTATTCTTCAGCCATTCGATCAAGGAGTTTGGATGTGGCAAAAGGAATGTCTTCCATCTCAGAATAATCAATGGCTTCAGCCAATAATCTTCCTGCCTCCGCCCTTGTAATAGGCTTTGTTGAAGAAAGATTACTTTTGATCAATCCATGAGCAATCAGGGTGTCTATTTCATCATAAAACGAAGAATCCGGGGGAATATTCGTGAAGGCGTATGATACGATTGAATACAAAAGGATGGAAAATCCAATCATTAATACATTCAGAGCCTTATATGAAAAATTTTTCAAAATCTGATGCATTCGGGTATTAGAAACCACTTAATTAATTCTTGGACAGATACTACGGGGAGCATTAAATAGTTTGCCTCCGCGGTGTCATTGCGAGGAGCGCAAGCGGTTGCGAGGTGTAGCCGAAGCAAACTCGGAGCTGGCTGTTCATAAAAGCCAAGGGCCATGGTCAAACTTCAAGGTAAAAGAGAACCCTCGCTGCGCTCGGAACAGGTTCCGCAATCTCTGCAATAGCCGTAAAATGAGATTGCGTTGCTCCCTTCGGTCGCTTGCAATGACCATAGAGCCTCTATTAGATGCAAACAATAATATGCACGCTTTAGTAAGTCAATATTTTCCATTCCAAAGTCTTGGATGCCTTTTTTGTCAGGGTTATTTGGGCAACAACCGGTTAAGATGTAAACTTTTTACAGACAATTCCTTATGAAATCTTATACCATTATCCCCAGATCCCATTTGGAATTGGAATAAGTTCATAAAGTAGTTCACGGTAGGAATGCCGGTTACCCGGCACCCCCCGCACAGATCCGGACGTGAGGAATTACCTCATCCGGCTCCTACCTCGGGTAGCTAACGCAGAGGCGCTGATTCGGATACGGGTGTAATATGCGCGGTCGCGGAAGCCAAACCTCTATCTTCGGTTTCATACGTTCCCACGTGAGGCTTTTTGCCTTTTGGCTACGTCGCCGCAAATATCTAAACCATGCATGGGCTAACAATGTACGAAGCGCATCGAGGGCGTCCCGGTTGCCAGGAACCACGTGATAATTAAAGAAACCCTGTATCACGCTCCGCAGCCAGCGACCCTGCTCAGGCACCGGTTTATGTCGCCTCCGCCTGAGATCGTCGCTAACTTCCTTCACCTTCCGCCGAAGACGCTTGGCTATGGTCTTCCTCTTAACCGTGAATCGTCCATCCTTCAGTCGTTTAGCACAAATATGCGTGAGACCAAGAAAGTTGAACGTTTCCGGTCTTCCCTCGCCCCTGTTTTGCCGGTTCTTGATCGCAAAACGGCCAAACTCAATCAGGCGAGTCTTATCCGCATTCATTTCCAGCCCAAAGTTTTCCATGCGCTCTTCAAGCTCCCTTCGGAAGCTTACCGCATCCTGCCGGTGCTGGAACCCCATGACAAAGTCATCTGCATACCGTACCATGATGACTTCGCCATTGGCGTGGCGCTCTCGCCACTGATTCACCCATAGGTCCAAAACATAGTGCAGGTATATATTCGCCAATAAAGGCGCACTGCACCCTGCGGTGTCCCTACCACCGTTTTGGACCACTGTCCATCCTCGGATACTCCTGCTCTTAACCACTTCCTTATCAGGCGAAGTATCCGGGGATCTGCGATGCGGTGCTCCAGAAACTTCATCATCCACTGGTGATCCAGAGTATCAAAGAAGCTCCGGATGTCCGCATCCAATATCCAGCTCACCTTCCTCTGCATTATTGCCACCCATATCGCATCCAAGGCATCATGTGGACTGCGACCAGGGCGAAAGCCATAGCTGAACCCAAGAAACCCCTCCTCGTAGATCTGCTCTAGCAACCACAGAACGGCTTGTTGGACAATCTTGTCCTCCAGTGCCGCAATCCCAATCGGCCGCTGTCTACCGTCTTCTTTGGGTATATAGATCCTTTTGGAGGGCTTGGCTCGATAACGGCTATTGTGAACGCGATCGTGTAAATTGGCCAAGCGCTCATCTAGTCCTTGGCCATATTCCGACCACGTCACTTCATCCACACCCGGTGCAGCCTTCGGGTTTAGCTTATAGTAAGCTTTCCTCAGCAAATCTACCGTGATGTGGTGTAGCAGAGAAGTGAACCGAATCCGCGAGTCCCGTCTCGCTGCCTCTCGTACCCGCTTAAGACCACTTGACAAGTCTTGTGGCTTGACGTAGGTACTTCCTCTTGGCTGTATCCTGGATTTCTCCCTTTGTGCCCGTTTAGAGTTCACCATATCAACCCCTGCCGCTGAGTGCAGTCCTTGTCAGCCTCAAACAGGTTCCCCTTGCTCAGGCCCCTTTCCTCCACCATTTCCGCCGGTTCGTGGTCACGCATTGCGTGATTGAAGAACCTTTGTTCAATGGCTTCTCTGGTACTATGGACCTGTCCGACTGCTCGGAAGCGTACATGCTGGGGTTTGCCCAGCCGGACTGGTAGTGGGACTCTCCCCCAGTCACTTCCGAGTTCTCCCGGCTTCCGCACATGGAGCGTATGCACATGCTGCAGGCCTCTGACTCCGGGGAGCTGAACTGGCACTCGCGCTATCGCACCAGCCCATGTTGCCTGCCCGCCATCGCGAGCTCAGGCGAGGCGGGCGGGCCTTCCCCTCCGCTCTACGTGGTCGGCACTCCCAAACGGTGATTTCGGAGCTCAATACTGCGCCCATGCGTTCCCCTGCTAACGCCTCGCCACGCTATCACTGGTCGTCGACACATAGCTCGAGGTCAGAGCGGATCGCTACTCCTTACTCTGTAGTGGACTTTCACCACCTACTCCATGCCGGCTTTTGCCGGCGCTTTCAGAGCGTCCCCTCTATGATGCCTTTATTCACGAATAACAAATAATCAATAACGGTTAACGTCCAACAATCACTTCCCCCTCCCCAACAACACCGCCCTGACAGTCTTTAAAAGTATAGCACCATCTACTATTATGCCCTTTCATTCAGATGGTGGAACATTGATAAGTAGGAACCAATTTTTTTAAGAGTGAAAGGATTCGTCTACTATCCTTATCTTCTCTTGCGAGAGAGATCAACCTATCTATCTTTTCAAGATACCCCTTATCTATATTCGCTGTAATTTTTGCCCTGTAGATCTTTTGATGTAAGGTAGTTTTCGTTCCCTCTTCAGCCGTTAGTAATTCTTCAAAAAGCTTTTCACCGGGTCTTTTCCCGGAGATAACAATGGGGATATCTTTATCCGGTTCAAGCCCAGAAAGCCTGATCAATTCCTCTGCTACCTGATAAATAGAGATAGGATCTCCCATATCCAGAACGAAAACATCACTACCACTGCCCATAGCCCCAGCCTGCATTACCAACTGAACAGATTCTGGTATAGTCATGAAATAACGCTTCATCTCGTAATCAGTTATGGTAATTGGGCCACCTTTCTTGATCTGTTCCTGAAAAATAGGTACCACACTTCCTCTACTTCCAAGGACATTGCCAAATCGAACAGAAATAAATGAGGTTGAATTACTGGTCAACCCAAGGATCAAATTCTCTGCAACCCTCTTAGTTGCCCCCATAACACTTGAAGGATTCACTGCCTTATCTGTAGAGATATTGATAAACCTTTCTACTCCAAATTCGGAAGAGATCTTTGCTACCACCTTTGTTCCATAGATATTATTTAATATTGCCTCCCTCGGATTTTCTTCCATCAGGGGAACATGTTTATAGGCGGCTGCATGAAAGACGGTATTAATATTGTTCTCTTTAAATACCCTTTTAATCTTATTTTCATCCCTTATATTTCCAACAATAGACAGTATTTGAAGGTAAGGATATTCCGCCTTTATTTCTCTATCTATATCAAAAAGCTCAGTTTCTCCTATATCCAGCATAATAAGTTTTGCTGGGGTAAACTTAGCAATCTGTCGACATAGCTCAGAACCTATTGAACCCCCAGCACCTGTCACTAATATTGTCTTATTCCTGATATAAGAAGAAACCTGTTTTAGATCAATCTCTACAGGCTCGCGCCCCAGTAGATCCTCAATAGAAATATCCCTGATATCCTTTTGGGTCACTTTTCCATTCATCAGATCAGAGATCCCAGGGAGCACCTTAACATCTTTTATATTGGTTTTTCTTACTTGTTCCATTATGCCCCTGATGTCTTTTGATGTGGCAGAAGCAATGGCAATGATAATTGCTTTAATATCAAACTTTTTTACAACTTTAGGGATATCTTCCATTACCCCTAATACCTTCGTACCATGTATCAAGGTATGTTTTTTCTTTGGATCATCATCAATGAACCCAACTGGCAAAAAACTGGATCGTGGTGATCTCATCATGTCTCTCATCAGTTGTTCACCAGCAGAACCGGCCCCTATAATCAATATATCTTTTCTTTTTTTTCTGCTGGGGCCTGAATAATAAAGACGGAAAAAGGCCCGAATGCCGGTAATAAAAAAGAAGGTAAGGAAAAAGTCGATAAAGATAACCGATCTGGGAAAGCCAAATAAGATTTCTCTATCTCGAAAAACCAGGGCTATAAGGGCAATCATGGGAGAAGTTATGGCCGAGGCTTTAATAACAGATAAAACTTCCCCAAGCGAAATGAAGCGGAAGGAGATATGATAGAGACGAAAAATCCAGAATATCAAGATCTTAAAGGGAACAATCATCATTGCAATGAAAAGGATTTGATAAAGATACCACGTCCCGACTATCTCAATCGATCCTAAACGAATTGCATAGGCAAGATAGAGAGACAGAACAATTAAAATTGTGTCAATGCCTATAGCCAGAGATTTCTTATGGTAGGATGCAGCATTAAATAGTTTGTCTAATTTTTCCTTTATCATAGCCGCCCCTCCTGTTAATTCTCCACATGACAAGACTCAAGTGCCATGCCAAAATATTCTAAATTGACTCTACTGCTTCAGTTCTTATCTCCTCGCCCTGAAGAGTGAGAATTATTTTAGCTAATCTTTAACAGTTGAAAAAATTAATTCTTGTGATATCAAGTAGATGAACTTAGCCGCCTGCGGCGGAATTTTTTTGACAGGATTAACACGATTAACAAGATTTTCTTATTTTCTTTATATCCTGAACATCCCGTCTATCCTGTCTAAAAAATGGGATTTCCTATACTATGAACATATCGCACCTTTGGTGCGGACTTGTAGGGGTTCGACCTGCCCGCCATCCGGCAGGCGGGTTTATCGAACCCGCAATGACGGGCGTCATAAATGCCGCCCCTACAATGACTTAAAAAGGAAATTCCTGCTATACAATTTAAATTACAGAACTATGATAGTGCTTAAACAAAAAAATTCTTTACTGCCTCAATAACGAACTCTGCATCTTCATCAGCCAATTCAGGGTACATAGGCAAAGACACCACCTCAGCCGAAATTCGCTCTGTCATAGGCAAGTTAAAATGACTAAGACCCAATGCTTTTTGCTTATGTAAGGGGGTAGGCCAGGAGATTAACACTTCTATTCCGGACTTTCGAAGATGGACTACCAGATCGTCTCGCTCCTTGCATCTGATCACATAGTTCTGAAAGACATCGAAGTAGTCACCATTAGAATTAGGATGAGTCATTAGGCGGTTAATGACCAGGGCATAAGGCATGGATAACGGAGAGAAATTCAAGTATCAAGACCTGCCCCACCTTAGAGTTGTTTAATGATTTAAGGATGTCCCTTCTTATTAATTTTCCAGAAATATTAGTCAGTAGTCGAGGTTTCACCATAATTTTCCTGCTTAGCAGCAGCGGCCTTCTCCTGTTGTAGCCTTTCATATAACCATACCTTGATTAAGGCCCCCCGATCTACACCAATACTTTCTCTGATGAGATCAATTTCTTTGATCAGTTCTTCCGCTACATCAAGCGTTATACGTATTTTCTTCCCATGCCGAATAATCCTGGCCTTAGACATGTCAATTAGATCATGGATATCCTCGCCATTGTCGAATCGCCGGTCAAACTCTTCCGTGCTTTTAGCTATTTTCTTTTTGGCCATACAACTTCGCCTCCTGTTTTCTGGCACGCCTCACCGATATAATGCGTATAGCATTGCCACGGTGGGTAAATATTGCTGTCCACAGCTTATTACCAATCTTACCTATCAGAATGCTTCTGTTTTCAAGCGGATATGAGGTGTGAATTTCGACCCGGTTGCTGTCGTTCCACAAATCCTTAGCTGTATCAAAATCAATACCATGCTTAGTTTTGTTGGTACGGCTCTTTTCATCATCTCATTCAAATTGCATAGCTATATTATACGTATATTGTACAAAATTTCAACAAAATTTTCCTCTTTGGCCTTTGACCCATGCTCAATGCTGTTACCTCACCGGTTCCCACACCGTCTTCTTCTTCCACGATAAGAACTGAATAACCCCTTACATTGCTGCGGCATTGACCAGACAGGGTAGAAATGGAAATTGAGTACTCGCTCAGCATGCAATAGTCAGTTATTGGCAACTGGTAAGACTCCAATAAAAAGCCAAGCGGTACTGTGCTATTCCAACAATAGATGTACCATACTATCAGGGATATCAACAACTCCAATAATTATCCAAGACAGCCCGCCAAAATAACGGCGGACAAGCCTTGGGCTGAAATGAGCAGAGTTATTTATATACTTATGGACGTCCCACTTTCCTTCTCAACTAATAACCATTAACAAATAACCTTTCCCTCTTCACTGTTACGCCTATATTGTTTCACAAATAACTAATAACGATTAACAACTAAGTTTTCCCCATCACTTTCATGTCTTCTTACCCCGGGGCTCCTATTTACCCCGCCTGTCGGAGCGGTGCGTAGATTTATCCGCCTTTGGAGGATCCCGCTATCGGGGCCCCGTAGGTATGCACTATCGTACTGGGGCCTGCCCCGTAGCTCTGGCAGATGGTACTGGGGTGGAAGCTGAAAGCTATTACACTGGGGCTTTGAGCTGAAATGAGCAGGGTTATTTATATACTTATGGACGCCCTGTCTTCACTGGATTCAGCAGGGAAAGAGTCACTCTGAAGGGAGGAGACGAGGAAGATACCAGAGATCCACAGAACTAAAGGTAACCAGTAAAACAGAAGTCCACTTTTCACCCGAGATCATTAGGCTACATGGGTTTTTTTTCGTATTGGTTCAAAGACATCTTTTAAAATAGAGGAGGCTCGCATGATCTCTATACCTATAAAATTTCCAGTCTTATCTAATTCTAGGTTAATACCAGGATAAACCTCCACAAATTCCTCCTCTATACCCTCCTTTGCAATAGATAAGACATCCTTTTCGCGGTCATAAAAAACTTTCAATTTTTCCATTAGATCTTCCTCCATCTACCTGATTTAATACGGTTTTCCTTTTGTTCTTTTTTCAATGGATGAATAGTAATTATCTCAATTCCACCCACCTTTTCATCATAAGCAACCATCATATCTCGTTCTTTTCCAAAGTATTCTGCTTTCTTAACAGCAATATAATTTCCAGTCTCTCCGTTAATAAACCTCTCATCTGCCTCCTGAAACACCTTTAACGGCAGATCAGGTGGTATTTTCCTCAAAATCAACCGATTTTCAAGATGTTTGCAGTATGTGATCTTCATGCCAAAGCATTTGATACAAATATATGGTTAGCTTCATCTGAGATAATTTTATGGGTAGAATTCTTTATCTACCTGTTTAGCAATGATCTGTGAACCATGAACTATCAGCCATGTTGTATCATTTCATGCAATACCAGCCAGTGTAAGTGAGTAAGGTATTATTACACAAAAAAGATTGTTATGTAATCCTAAACCTCCGAATCTTAATTCTTTTTATCTTTCTCCCTCGATATTGCCAACGGCGGCGAAGTCTAATCCAAAAAGAAAGTAAAATGAATTTTAGATCAAAAAGAAAGCGCTCATTTTGCAGATAAAAAGATCATAGCGGATATTACAGCGTTTGGTGATAAGGAAAAATAGAACCGTCCCCTTTACTCATTAATTTCTATCGGATCCCATCAACACTTCTATCGTGATTTGAAGCGGTATATAAAAGCATAGCCCTTTTTCCTCGCGAATAACGAATAACAAATAACAATTTGACTCCCGTAAGGATTCTTATCCGATTCGGGCTACAGCATAGAGAACTTTATATTGGTCATCAGGGGAATCATAGGGTATGGGCACAGGTGGGGTATATGCGCATATACCCTCTTCTATCTCAGAAGCCCATATTTTATCTTTTACAACTGAGTATTACTGATATAACGCGATCAAGATCCTCATTACACAAAAAACTCAGCGCTATCGCGCCCTCTCGCTACGGATAAAAGATAAAAGATCTTATTCACAGGATGCATGGAGGCTTGCCCTGCAGAATAACAACTACGGAGGGTAACGGGTATTAACGATAACAGACGAAGTTTGAAAGTAGCGGCCATTAATAAAAGCGGTATTCAACACGGCTTGCCTTTCTTCTGCCAGAAATAGCCCAGCAGTGCCAACGCGTAGAAGGCAATTTGCAATTTAATGGTCAGGTTGTAAAAAGTATAGCATAGAAGCAGCAGGTCGAGGGCGAAAAGGGCATTGGATGTCGCCTTATGCAAGAGCGGAAGGCGTTGCTGGTAATCTTATCAAGGGAACTTCAATAACTTTTTCCTTCTTCCGTTCAACAGCAATCTTATCCATTTCCCTTGAAACCTCAGCAGAATAATATTTTTCACCACATTCATTCCAGACTTTTGCAGGTACTTCTTCGATCACAATCAATTTGTCCCCCCATCTAAAATCTACTGTTACCTTTCTGTCCTCTAAGATACCTTTTCTGCAAAAATAACACGTTTCCATATTTCTATACCCTCCTTGTGAAAGGATCCTCCCATTTTGGGGCGAATTTACCTATGCTCCAGGCCCCAACTCCGCCCAAAATCATGCACACTGGGTATAAAACTGAATTTGCCATATATCCTGACCATCCCTGGCCCAGACCTGACTTGAAAGGCCTGATCTTTATAGTTTCCGCTTCCTAAATATCCCAGCGACAACACAGTGTTCTATGCAAGTCGCACCAGGGCGGGCCTGTCTATCCTGTCCAAAAATGGAAATTCCAGGGTAAGTTGGATTCAATCACCGGATAACTCCCTGGCCTTGCGAACAGCTTTTAGATAAACTTCTTCTTTGAGATAGAATCCAGATTGGATAATATCCTCGAGGGTGGACAGGAATTGATCAAAATCAAGTATGTGATTTTTTACCGCCTTCAAGATCAGCCACACTGTGCCGATAGGCCTGAGACCTGCAATTTCAGAGGCCGCCCTGGCTTTGGCATCATCCATGAGTACTGCTTCAATCCCTTTTTCCTTGGCCAGAGAGATAACCTCCACCTCGCCGGGGTGGATTGAAATCTCAACGGGATAGACTACCTTGACATCTTGAACCATTATCCAACCCTGAGTGATAGCTCTTTCTACGCGATAGGCATCTTTTTCTCCAAGACGTTTACCCTCAATAACTACTTCCTGGTAAACGGCTTCAGGGATGAATACCTGCTTGACCATGGCTTGGAGAAGGCCCAGTTGATTTGCCTTAGCCAAATAAATGAGAGGCGTTGCGTTGGAAACGACCTTATGCATTGAGTGCCCTTAAGTCCTTTTCGAATTCTCTCAAGTCATAAGAAGTATGGATATGGGCACGTTTTACTTCCTGAATCATTTCCCAGAGCGACAGGTTACAGCGCTGAGCTGCCTCCCAGAGCGTTGTTATGCCCGCCTTATAGTCTTCCAGAGAATCACGTATAGTATATTCTTTTAAGGCACAGAGAAAAAAGGATCGCAACAGGGCCGAGCGGTCAATACCTTTTCGCGCGGCCATTTCATCGATTTTTTTAACATACCCGTCGTCTAAACGCGTAGTTACAGTCTTAGCCATGATGTTCACCTCGCCCCTAAAAATTGTATGCAATTGCATGAATTGTATACAGACTATCTGCTATCTCCTGGCAAGTCAAGTGTAAAAGCTTTCTACTGCAGATCACTTTTACGCCTTTTACGCCTCTTTGCGGCTATGTTCATTATTGAACCGCTGATAAACGCCTACCTGCGTTTGGGCACTCATCGGCTGTCCAACAAAAATAGACGATTTTATAATACCCCATGGAGTGTCTAAAGAAAATAAATAATGGGATGTAGTTTTGATCAAGAGAGCTACAACAACCATCCATCCCTTTCTATTTCATCCAATCATCCATCCATCCCTTTTGACTTTTTCCCCAACTACCGCCGATGGCAATACAAGATAGTGTCTATGACTCTGTCAAGGTCAGAGTTCGTCATCGCCGTTCCCGAGGGCAGGCAGAGACCACGATTGAATAAATCCTCCGCCACCTCCCCTCCGACAACCTTTACCCCGTGAAATTCGTTTACGACAGCTTGACGGGTTAAATTGACGGAGTCACAGCATCGCGCATTTAACTTGTCGGAGCGTATTTCACTGGGGCTCGCCTTATATCTCTTTTCCTTCCCATCAATCTGCGTAATCTGTGGATTGAATACGGGTTGTAGATGCATAGGCTTCCACATTGGCCGGGCCTCAATATTCTGCGCATCCAACGCCAGCCGTACATCCTCCCTATCCGCCCCAAATTCCTCCGGCGTAATCAGAATTACCGTAAGCCATCGATTAGATCTCGACCACTCGGGCTCTGGCATAAGCTCAATCCCCGGTAAATTACCCAGTGCCTCCTTGTAATAAGCGGATATTCTTCGCTTTGCCTCAACCCGATCATCCAGAACTCTCAGTTGACACCGCCCGATTGCTGCAAGGATATTGCTCATGCGATAATTATAACCGATCTGTGAATGTTCATAATGCGGAGCCGGATCTCGTGCCTGCTGAGATAAAAAACGAGCCTTTTCAATGAACTCCTCATCATCTGAAACCAGCATTCCTCCCCCAGAAGTTGTGATAATTTTATTTCCATTAAATGAAAACACAGTCGCTTTCGCTCCAACTCCAGCATGACGATCTTTATAAGTTGCTCCAAGCGCCTCTGCCGAATCAGTCACAACTGGTATGCTATATGGAGCGCAGATCTCTAGAATCCGATCCAGATCTGCGCACTGCCCGTAAAGATCAGTTGGCACTACTGCCTTGGGAAATTTTCCTCGTTTTTTGCAAGTCTCCAACTCTTCAGCCAGGAACTTTTGGTCCATGTTCCAAGAGATCCTATCTGAATCAATGAAAACGGGAGTTGCTCCTTGAAATACTATTGGCGTTACACCGCCTATGAACGTGAGTGTCGAAGCAATCACTTCATCTCCTGGCCCCACTTCCAATACCCTGAGCGCAAGATGCATAGCTGCTGTGCCACTAGCTACTGCAACTGCATAAGGAATCCCTACCATTTCGGCGAATTCTTGCTCAAAGGCATCGACCATAGGGCCTAAGGGAGCAACATAATTACTATCAAAAGCTTCTTTAACAAAGCAAAGTTCTTCTCCACCCAAATGAGGTGGAGAGAGAAAAATACGTTTTTTCTTGGCTGCCTTTACTTCCAAAATTCCTGAATCCCTCAATTCCTAAATTTTATTTAACCCATGTGAGGAGGGGAAAGGAAAATTCGTTTTGGTCTTTTCATAAGAATAGCTGAAAGTGACTAATGTCAGAGGGGGGGGATTCTTGTGTAAATCACTTTGCATATCGATGGGCACATTGTTGAGGGAACGATCTATGTCACAGGCGCCTTCAGCAAAAAGAGGCTCCTAATTTTTGGTGAGCTATAAGAGGGAAGTTATGTCTCTCCTGCTTGTTTCAGAGCTACGTCAACAATTGAATCACCTAACCGATAGCCACCATCGCGCATAGCTTGTAGCGCAACACCAACATTATCTAACAGCCCACGTCTTTTGGCTTCAACAAGAACTCTAGTAGAGCCGATAACGTGCAGCCCGTAAATAGTACGTGCAATCTTCCTGGCTTTACGTTCATCAATCAGGACAAGGTTCGCATTCAATTCCCTGGCAAGTCCAATCACAGCAGCCTCTCCAGCATCAAGAGACGTTCTCAATAAAGGATCTATCGGGTTGGAAAGTGTCATAACCTTTATCCATTTTGCCTTCCGGTAGTTTGACAACCCTGCATTTACTGGTCCACCTTCCAGAATCTCCTTATGCACTGCTTCGGGGACAGCAACAAGTTCAAAAAGATGCCGAAGGATATCAATGCGATCAATCATTGAAAGGGCTACGAGAGGGCCCCAGTTAGCTAATCGCAACGGGGCAGGCCCGTATTACAAATCAGCTTAACATTCATGTATCCATATCCGCAAATTCAGCATCGATCTCTGCCTGATCCCACTCCACACTGGCTGCACCATATCGCGGGCAGTCCAGCAAAAATGTCACATGTGACACTCCTGCTAGCCGTGCGGCCTGTCCAGATGTAAGCCGCCCCATTTCGTACAATTTGACTGCAAAGGCGAATCTGGCCTCTTGTTCAAACGTCTCGGGACTAAGGTTTAGTACAGCAGGTATCGTCTCGGGATACTCTATTTCTATCCTTCTCATGAGTTTAACCTCTCATATTTTCTTGCCTTCTACTCGCGCCCCTCTGCGATGCAGAGGAGCCGGGATGAGTTACAGCACATTCGAGGAGAATATAACATTTTTTGTTTGAGAAATACAAGCTGGCTTCAAATATGGCACCCTCAGCCAAAGATGCCCCAGGACCACGGCCTTTGAAACAAGAATCCTCTCTGGCCCCTTTTCCAGCTCCTGCACCAGGAAACCCGATCCGAATCAATAAATACTGGAGTAGCTCCTTGAAACAGAATTGGGGTCACACCACCAATGAAAGTGAGTGTTGAAGCAATAACTTCATCCCCCTGCCCTGCCTGCCCAATGGAATCTGTTTCTGTTTATTCCATCGGGGTTAAATTTTTACCCCGTGAAATGCAAAGCATATTTCACTGGGGCGAAGACCATTTAACTGGGCCTGGCCCAATTCCAAGAATCCGCAGCGCAAGATGTTTACCCCGTGAAATGCGAAGCCCACTTCACTGGGGTGAGACTATTCTATCAGGGCAGAGCCGCTGTGCCGCTGGACACAGCAACTGCATAAGGAATTCCCACCTTTTCAGCAAACTCCTGCTCAAAAGCATCCACCATTGGCCCTAATGGGGCAACATAGTTACTATCAAAAGCCTCCTTCACAAAACGCATTTCTTCGCCACTCATATCAGGAGGAGAAAGAAAAATGCGGGGATTTGCTTTTGGATTTTGAATTTTCAATCTTGTTTGGAACTAAAAGCTAACTATGCTAAATTATTTTGCCTTTCATAAAGCAATCGGGTAGATGGCAATGCCGAGTCCTACAATAAGAGCCTGAAATCCCCAGCAAATCAGCACCGTTTGGCGCACCGATAAACCCTTTTGGATGAGCTGGTCATAGAAATGGCTGCGGTCTCCAGCAAAAGGAGAAACGCCCTTTTTGATTCGTCGCAAAATGGCATAACCGGCATCTAAGACAGGCATGCCGATAATTAGAATTGGTGCTACGAATATCAGCCAATGGCTGAGGCTTGTGAGGCTCACTGCCAGATAGGCGAGGATGAAACCGAGGAAATAGCTTCCACTGTCTCCCATGAAAATGGAGGAAGGGCTAAAATTGTAAAAAAGAAACCCAATAAGCACCCCGCTCAACATCAATGAAATAATAAGCCCCACAGGTTGGCCAATCTTGAGACTCAAAAACGCAAAGCCCAGCAAGGATAGTGCCGCCATCCCCCCAGCCAAGCCATCGAGCCCGTCTTCCATGTTTACGGCATTGATGGCACCGACCACATAGAAGAGGGTAAGGGGCAGGCTGATAAAGGGAGCGGCCTCAATTCTGTGGCCAAAAAGCAGCAGCGCCACACCAGCCATGGCCTGAATGCCGAGTCGGATAACGAGGGGCGTGGATTTCAGATCATCCCAGATTCCTAATGCCAAAGCCATGCTTCCACCCAGCAAAAGCCCTAACGCTTCAACTCCGGCTACATCACCAAAGACAGACAAAAAGGCCAGGAGCAGGCCAAGGACTGAAAAAATAACTATCCCGCCCGAATGGGGGATTGAAACAGAATGAACTTTCAACGTATCCCCTTCGGGGCTGTCCACATATCCCATACGAAGGGAGACTTTTTGAACCCAAGGAATAAAAAGGGCAGTCAATATCAGGCCAACAAAAAAATACAGCCCTTCTCTCATATTTTACGGCCTCCTAATCGCAACATGGATTCCTGCTTAGTGCTTCCACCCGGGCCCCCATAGAATAGCCTTGTGCGACGGTCTGAGAAGCTCACCTTGAAGTTCAGCGCTGCATCGCTGGGAACAACCTCTTCTCCCGTTTCAACATCCGTGAACTTGTCAGCCAGATGTTCAGGCAAACCCACGGTCACCTCTGTCCTGCTGGTCTGGTACGTCGAATAATCAGCCACCAGCAGAAGGACGTGCTCACCCAAGCGTTTCGCCCGTGCGCTAGAGTTGGCACCCGAGACCTTTATCCCTTTGATCACTACGCCATCAACAAAAATATCCTCAAAGCATGCCAAGATTTCATTCGCCTCGGCCATGTATCTGAGGTCACCCAGGTCTATGTCGGCACCCGCGTACATGTTGTAGCCGAGGAACTTGTGGGCCATAGCAGCCTCCAAGATCTGATACTTCATCTGCGCGTGAGGGTCCAGTGAGCAAACCGGGTGCATATAGGTGAGACCTGGGCTAAGAGTAGGCACCATGGGGTTTGCATATCTGCCGGCTGCTTCCTGGCGTGCCTGCAAATGGTCCCCTATGCGCTTTGGTGAGCCTTGAAACGAGCTGTAATAGCAGTAGATGTAAGCCTGCATCCCCTCGAAGTCAAAGGCCTTCTGAGTCGACACGTAGACGAATTCATGGCTTGGCCGGCATGGCGACCCGCTTTGAAGGAAGTATATCTGCGCATTCTTATCTTGTTTCTTCGCGTACTCAGTCATCTCCTCCTTCATCGCCTGGGCAGTCATGCCATAGATCCAGAGCTGAAAGTCGTGCCAAAGCTTCCTATATTCCGCCGGCCCGGTCCAGATAGGCACCATGAATTTCCCCGGATCTACATAGGGAAGCTGCGTTTGCGTTTGGAGCATATTAGCAAATTCGGCCTTGCAGTTGTCACAAAAACAACCCGCCGGTCGTGCATCATCGAACATGAAGACATTGTAACCCTCATCGATCCTCCGGAACATGCTTTGCACGTGTTTTTTCCAGTCTGGTCCGCGATACGACATGCATCGCACCCTGTCCCCTGTGCGTCGTTGTCCCTCGGGTGCCATAGCCACGGCCTCAGGGTCAGATGAATGATACATGGGAAAATTCATCCAGGTGGCATAGTAGCGCATTCCCGGACCCCATACTTTGCGGCTGCCCCCTGCCATGCCGTTTGCGCCGATGTGACGTAAGGTCCGGATCATGTCTGGGAACTGGTCCTGGCTGAAAGGGTTGGCGCTGACAAGACAAACCATCCGCTCAGGCTGGTGTTTCACCTCTGGGACTCGAACCACACGAAGCTCAAGTTCCTGAGGTTCTTGTTGTCCTTCGTCCCACTTCGCGTAGTAGTGGGCTTTCCGGGTCCCTTCCGTGAGCCTGGTGGAAAATGCGAATGCCAGATTAACCTGCCCGCTGTAACGTCCAACCAGGCCACGGCGCCAGTCATCACGGATGCCTACAGGAACAACATAGTTGACAAGGCTCCTTTCATCGGTTGCTTGCCAGGCGGGGAGAATGATGCTGTGCCTGACATAGGACTTGCCATCGCGAATAATCTGTTCTTGTGTGGTGCGGTAGGGTGTCTTTGTCCTCCAGGTCATCCACCTGGGCGCGCGGCGCAGGTACCAGCCCGCTGATGCTTCCACCGACACATCAACGGGAACCTCGAGGATGTAATGCACCTCAGCTGGGCGCTTCTTGTGCGCGAAAAGGCACTCATAGGCAAAGGGGACATAGGAAACCGTGTCCGGAGAAATCTCAGCAAAGGAATAGTACTGGTGATACATCCTTGCCCGGTTATACCCGATGGGCGAGACACCTTCATACACCTCTACATTGTCAACGTATATCTTCGTGGGCTCAGGGGGATTCACCACGCCCACTGCAAGGAGACAATCGCCAGAAAAACTACCTGAGCAGAAGATGCCTGAATACCGAAGCCAGTGCTCGGAGTTCAATTCGAGCTGGCGATCCATTGTCATTCGCTTGCCAAAAATTATGAGGACCGTGTCACCTACTTTTGGTTGGCGATACCACAGCGAGACAGTGTAGTCCGTATTCGGTTTCACGTCTTTGAGCACAGTGGCCACAGCCCCCCAGGAATTAGAATCCTCAACACTCATGGAGATAGAGCGCGCGCTCTCAGCACCTATTTTTTCCCATGCGAGCTTTCCCGTGTGACGAGCTGGGTCCAACATCTGCTTGCCGGAGGAATCGCGAGGGATGAACCCTTCTCGCTCAGCCGGAACCCAACCGTCGGGCATTCTATCACCATCTTCATCTCTCTCGAAGCTATAATTAGTCGTAAGGCTTCCTTCCCCACTCGGGTAAGGCCCTTTGATTGTCAGGCCCTCCATACCACGTCCGGGAATCGGCTCATGGGAGGTCCTCAGCGTGCACTTTGATTTCTTTCCTTCTCTTGTAATCACCCGCCATCCCCTGTCCGCCTCAAAATCCTCAACCACCACGTCGTCGAACCTGATGTTATCAAAATACAGAGTGGTATCGCGAAGCGGTTTGCGGCAGAAGAAGGAGATTCCTTTGACCTTAATCGGCGGTTTTACTGTGCTGAGCGGAAAGACCCCGGGCGTATTATGGGATGTCTGAGGGGCGTCGCGTAGAGTCAGAGTCAGGACCTTCCCCCCATAGAACTGGCCTGTAGTCATTGTCAATAAGATAGGATGTTCGACTCCTGCGCTATCCTCAATGAGCAGATACGGTTTGAGCGCACCTGTTAGCTCACCGGTCATGAACATGCTGAAGCGATGGGGTATTTTGGGATATTCCTTCGCGTGGGTCGGGCCAATGACGATGGGCTTCCAGACTTCGGGCATTCTCAGCTCAACCTCAAGCCTTCCTCCTGTAGTTGCTGGGGGCTGCTGCGCAGAAAGGTCCTGACCAGACCCGCTGACTAATACGACCAGAATAAACAGCGCAATTCTTCCCGCCTTCATGCATCTAAGTTTTGCTGTCATTAAGACTTCAGCCAATTCTATCTTCTTCCATAGGGCTTTCCACCTTACTCTTTATCAGCTCGTTTCCCCGAAAATATTCAATGAGAATGTCGGTATCGAGACAGTAGATCAAAGTCTAACCTCCCCTCTCCCAAAGAGTTCCCGTTCTTCCACTATTTCCCGATAAATATCGATCTCTTCTTCACTCTTATCTTTCCAGATACCGAAGAAGCCAAGAAAACCCGTCTTGTCAAATTTTTCCTTCTCTATCATTACATGAACCTCCTCCCCATTTCTAAGTGATAATGTGGCCACTACCTCTTTGGGGATAGAAAGATGGCCATCTTTAAGGTACTTTGCTTTGAAAGTAGCTATCTTGTCCATAACCAACCTCTCTCTAAAAGGCATCCCTTTGAAAGGATTAATCTTGCTGTTTGAGGCACTTCATGCCGTCCAATGTCAATTAAGATTAATTTAATAAAAATTAGAAACGTCCCTCTCGTTTTATATGGGATTTGAATCAAGTGACTGTGAGGCCACTACGTCGATGCAACGATATATCAATTGTTGGATTCCGCAATCAGTCAATGTTTACCCCGCCTGCCCCGGAAGCTGATCCAGAAGGAGAGAGCAATTAGGCGCACGTCCAGCCAGAAGGATTGTTTGCGGATATAGAGGAGATCATAGTGGAATTTGCGGCAGGGGGTAACATCGTTGGGCCTGTAGATGGTGGCCAGACTGGTCAGACCTGGACGGACGGAGAGTCATTCCCAAAAGCCGGGGATATCCTCATATGGCATCACTCGGCCTTTTGCGTCTTCTACGATCTCACCAACAGCCAGGCACCTCGGACCGACAAAGCTCATCTCTCCCCGAAAGATATTTAAGACTTGTGGCAGTTCGTCCAGGTCCCATGGCCCGTAATATCCGAATTCTCACATCATTTCCTAATCTTTTCAATCTATGCTCAACAGAACAGCATCCACGGCGAGCGAGGCTGCCGATTTTGCAAGCCCTTCATCGGCAGTAATAAGTGTTGCTCCTTCCGACGAAGCAATAGCTAAATGTATGGCATCGAGACTCCTCAGAGATGTTGTGAACTGTCCAATCCAGTCTCTGGCTAATCTATAGTGGTGTGACTCAATGGGAAGCTTGGCATAAAAAAGATCATCCAAGTGTGAAAGAAATTTAGCAATAATTCTGCTTCCATCCTTACGATCCAAGCCTCCTTCATGGATCTTCCTAGATATTGCCGAAAACAGTTCCAGTTCTGAAAGATTACTGATAGCAGGCCGAGCATGGGCGGTGATAAAGGCTTCAGCCTTTCCACTCAATGGTTCGGGGCAGTAATAAGCAACAAGGACAGTAGTATCCACATAGAACATTAATAGCGCTCCTCTTGTCTTTCCTGAATAACTGTATCTATCAATGGTTCTCCGATAATCCGAATAGAGGCACGAAACTCCTTTAAGCTCGGCAGTGGTTTACCTTCACCTTCCGGCGGCACAAGGCGGGCCACCTCTTTGCCGCGACGAAGGATAATCACCTCGTCTCCCAGCTCCACCCGATCAAGAAGGGAGCTCAGCCTACTTCTTGCATCTTTAACATTTATCTCCATTGTGACTCCTTTTTACTTACATGTACATGGCTAGTGTACATTTTATTTTTGTAGAGATCAACCAAAAAAAGAGCTACCATCACTGGACACTGTAAAATCTGAAAGATTAACTCCCGTTCAATTTTTCCTTTGTGGACACTGCTAAAATAGCAAAAAGCGCCGATACATGGCCCCAAGGGTGTCGAGTCGCCAACATAATGCCCCAAAGGTGCAAACTTTTACCGAAAAGTGCCTTGAGCTGAAATCGGTAAAAGTGAATGGGGAGCACATAACTGCATGATGTGAGGGGAAAGAAATTACCGAAAAGTGCCCTCCAAAGTAACGGCGGACAAGCCTTGAGCTGAAATCGGTAAAGAGAAATTCAGGAATCAAAATGACGTGCTTTAGAGTTATTTAATTATTTAAGGACGTCCCTCTTTACAAATGCTTTTTCTTTTAGCAATAAATTCTCTATTTCGATGCCCTTCTCTTTTAAATCAGGAATGAGTTCACTAGCGTCCAATACTTCTACTGCCACAATTTTTCCGTCCGGTCCTATATCTATTGATACTTGATCACTCAAATGAATTACTTCACATTCCAGCTTTCCCTCAATAAGCCTGATATCGAGGGCATCAACAGAAGGATCATATCTAATCTTCATAACAAAGTACCCCCTTAGAAATAATATACATATACGGTAACGACGACAAGCTCGTCTTTTTCTTCTGCAACTACCGGTGCAACCTGCTTAACGGAATAATGTTTTCCACGCCACATAGCATTAAATGGGAGGTTTTTTCTAAACATTAGGCGACCTCTTCGTGCAGGTTCGGAGCTTCCCTCTTCAATTGCCTTTCTCACCTCATCCTCAGACGCTCCACGATCGCCCATTTTTGTCTTTGCATGGTTACTGAAAATGATTTCTTTTCTGCTCATATCCGCTCAATAGCTCAATCCTCAATTCCTCAATGACTCTCATCCTCAATCCCCTAATCCCTGAATTGGATTCATAAGTTAACAAAGTCACTGTCAACTTTGTTAGACGTTATATCTCTTCAAAAGTGCCCCTAGCATAAATGGGTGAGAAGTTATTTAGAAACTTAAGGGCGCCCCCCTTCACATAAACCTCCTCCTTTGAATTTCTGACATTCAGTCACAATCCCCTCGATCATCTGCCAGGCATCATTCCTGGTACCCTTCAGAAGAATGTGAGAAAAATCCCGACAGAGTGGGTTAACCATGCGCTCAAGCACATGTTCTGGAGATGGCTCCCTCCTACGTCTACAATGATCAATGAGTACACGAAAATGACCTATAGTTCTTTTGACCATGAGTTTCATCTAATACACCTCAATGTTCTTTCCATCGTAGTAAATCTCGAACTTATCACTGAAAACATCTTTGGAGAGGCCAAATAGCTCCAAGACAGAATTGGCAATCCTTCTCTTTTCCCTAGCATCTAGGGCAGCATCTAAAGAAAAACAGCCTTCTCCTCCTGAATATAGCGTATAACCATCATATTCTATCATCAGTGAAGCATCCCTTGTAAACTCACCTATTGTCTTAAGTTTTTTGTTGAAGTTCGAAGCTGAACAAGTAATCTCTTCCGCAGAGGGGTCTGTTTGATAATATATCCTTATAGTGTCAGGTTTCAAAACTTTAGCCAACAGGCAAAGAAAACCATAGATCTTCTCTGGAGGAATTTCAAAACTCAACCCACCTTCTGTCATTCCTAAAAATAATCCATTTGGATCATAAGAAGGCATAGGTTCTTTTCTGGTGTCACCTCCTATGGGGACTAAAACGATCTGATTATCTAACGCCCTGATCTCTAATATCTGTCCTTTCTTTAGGCCCAATTTTTGACATATTTTCTCTGGAAGTCTAACCATATTATTAATCAAAGTTGCATAATCCATCTTTTTTCTCCTCTTAATGATGTTATCCTAACCTATTCAGCCTGCCCGGTCCTTTTCTTGTCTGGTCAATCCCTCAATTCTTATTTCACCTGCCACCTTCCCAGAACTTCCCTCTGCTCCATGCGCCTGGCTCCATGCTCAATGCTGTTGCCTCACCGGCTGCCATTTTCCTGATTTCTTCCCTATCAAGAACCGCGCCACTCCTACCAGTGCTGCCAGGTTGACCAGGCAGAAGGAGAAGGGGATGTCCAGGATGTGTGGAGGCTTTCGCTTTCTCTGCCACAAATACCCGGTCATGGCCGAGACGTAGAAAAAAACCTGGAGGATCAGGATCAGGTTGAATGAAAGCCGCCCGAGGAGCAGCAGATTAATGGCGAACAAAGCAATTACAAAATATGGCACCAGCCAGCGGAGGAGTTTGTGAGAAATAAGCCCCAAGCATAGAGGCATGGCATCTAAAAAATAGGTATTCCCCCTTATTCATAAAGTCAGAAGGTAAGAACGTCCCCCCTCTTAGTTTGCATCAATTTAAAGAAATATTTCACCGCCCGTTCTCTTCGTTTCGCGGGGATCACCCGAAGAGCCACATGCTTACCTGTTTGAAGGCTCCTAGGGTGGGTTGATCCAGTTCGCCAGATATGTTGGGCTTCGTTCTCACCGAAGCGTAAGCTCTACGAGCTAAGACCGCAGGCCAACCGACATTACGTGACAAAAGGCCAATAACAGAAACTATAAGGGCAAAGCCCTCCAGACTGGCTATAACCTTCAAAGGGGCAAGAATTGCACGCTGTTGGCTAAGTCCTCGGGTTCTCCTGCTTTTGCAATGATCTCCAAGTCGTGAATGCAAGTTCCGATGGAAACACGCAGTTGGTGTGCATATATCACTCCATTAAAAGAAATTCCCTTTCTTTGTCGTTTGGTAGCCTCTGCGAGAAGGTCATCATCCTGCGTGAAAAGCACACATCCCAATTCACGAGCACGATCCAATAATTCCGGTCCATATCACTGGCCCCGTCTTCGTAGGCTGTAGTCACATCTATTCCCCGTAAGCGAAGCCCCTCAGTTATAGCACGCGGCACATGTTGATCCATGTAGAGGGCAAGCACAATCAGATCAACCCTTTGGATTTCAGTCGAGCCATGAGAGGCGTGTTTTCCATTGACTGTTGAGCCTGGTTCACAAATTCAAGCCTCCGCTCAATGTCCTGATCAAGATCTTCTTGATGATCCCAGTAGTAAGCTAACGCTGAGTATATTTGACCCAGCGTCAGGTAAGGATGCTGGAAGTGCAGCTCTTCCGGACTCCAACCATAGGCAGTTTTCTCCAGGACAACCTCAATGACCTTCATGTTTGTCCCTTCAATAATTGGAACCTGTTTTTCGTTCAAGATAACATGTTCATATTTTGTTTTGATGGAAGTTAACGACATGGTTGCTCCCCCTATCCGATTGTTCTAATGGTCCCAAAATATCACGGCACCGGGCAGTTCTGCAACTGGTTTATTCTAAATCAGCGTAAATGAAGTCAACTTGGCAGATTGAAAATAGATTGATATATTTCATAAATGAATCTTCCGCTTTATCTAACAGACTAAACGCCTCTGCGGATTATCTTATATACACCTATATTCCCCAATCCCGCTATTAATAGTGATTTTCATAACAAAAAAGTTGAAAAACCTCGTTGATTCGGTAAGATACGTGTATTCAAAAACAAATCAAACCGTAACCAACGAGGTGAGAAAAATGATACAACAAACAATACTTCCTTTCAAGGTAGAAATGACAAGAGATATGATAACTCCTCATGCAGGTTTAGCATTACTTGGTGAATTTGCAGTAGGGTTGGGATTGTTACAGTCAACAGACAGATATCTACCCAAACCCGGTAGTGGTGCTGGCTACAACCCATCTGAGTATACATTCCCTCTCATCTTAATAAGCCTTAGGCTTATTAATGCTCAATGGTGGTGGTAGGAGTCTAGAAGACATCCGCCAGATAAGGACAGATGAGGGACTGCGAGAGATCTTACCTTTAGAGAGGATTCCCTCATCAGATGCCTTTGGGGACTGGCTTCGGAGCATGGGTATTAATGGTGGTCTTTATGGTCTTGAAAAAATAAATCAAAGGGTGCTGAAACGTGGGGTGAAATATGATGGGATCAAGGGCTACACCCTTGATATAGATGCCACAGGTATTGAAGCTGAGAAACAATCATAAAGGGGGGCGTTCGTGCAGAGATTGCACAGCTATTCAAATATAAACTTCTATTTCAACCTTTTATCATTTTAGACTTGTATTTGCAACATATGGAGTCATTAACTGAAATAATGGGGCGTCAGGCAATCTCTGCACGAATGTTATATATTAAAAAGTAGAGCAACGAACTTTCTAGAATATCATAGAAAAAATTAATTAACTATCTTGTAAAAAAACTTTTTCCTTGTTAAGAAGAAAAATGAATAAATAAGGTAACTTAGGCGAGAGAGCCCGCGCACGAACGTTGAGGCCATTTAGGACCTCGTGGGGGACAATACAGGGCCTCTCACTGAACTTTGTAACCTGGATAAGGGATGATTGGTGACCTCCTTAGTGTGGTATGCCGGATAATGATAACGATTAGGTACAAAGTTCGCTTGTAGTGAGAGACTCGCCGTATAAAATGGCTATTTTCAGGCATATAGCTAAGGGTAGTGGTGTATCCAAAATAACCCGCATCTCATAACCTGCCGATATTACAGCAAATATTTTTATTCATTTTTCTTCTTGACAAGGACAATATAGGATGTCCCCCTTCACAAGCTTGTGCGCTAAAATATGCCCCAGGAGGCGATCGCTATTCCCTACAAAATCAAAAAAGCCCCTCGACTGCTCTCGGGGCAAGGCTCCGGTAAAAAACCGTGGAAGATCTACAATACAGAGACCGGGAAGCTGGTCGGAACATCAGTTACTAAGAAAAAAGCAGAAGCCTGCGTGCGCGCGCGGCTGGGAGCGAGTCATGGGTGGAAAGCAAGGGGAAAAGCTTAGTTTCCCCGATCAGTTATATCGATTATTACTTCCTCATCCGCCGTCATAGAAATAGTCTTTTCTTTTGTGAAATCGATCCGGTTAAGATCAATCTTCCTTAAGGTCAAATTATCATAAGTAGTGAAATAGAAAACCTTGTTGGTCAGATCGCGGAAGGTCGTCCATTGAGTGGTCTCGCTGGCTATGACCTTGCCGCTTTTATCCCTGTCCACGGCGATGCCTTTGAAAATGTCCAGGTTATTGATCACGTGGCGCGATAAATTAAGCGCACCTTTGGCGTCAGCCGTCTCATCGGCAAAATGTAAAAGAACCGCCATTTTGATAAAACGGCTGGGAGGAGTGATGTCGCCCGGCAGGCCGAACATCCGGCTGCCATGCCCCATCTGCTTAACCTTCATGCCCACATAATCCTTAGGCTTTGCCTGTTCCGGCGACATGTTCACATAAGTACGCAGGTTGGTCAGATGCCAGGGGAAATTAGGCGAATTGGTCATAACACCTAAAGGATTGTCGTAAACATGCGCCTCTCCATAATCATATTCAATGACTATGGCGCCCCCCTGGGCGTCATAGACCGCAAAATGCAGTGGAGGGGCGATCCCCAACTGCGGGACCACCACGCCAAAAACCCTGACCTTCTTGATCTCTTCCTTGACCTCCCCTACCGTGGAAAAATTGCCCAGGATCCATGAACCGATATAAGCGTGGGCTAAAGCCCGGTCTTCTTCCCCGGGGGCCACGCTCTGCCACTGCATGTCGCTTTCGTACCACAGCGCGCTGAAGGCCAGCCCGGCTTCGTTCAACCCGTCAAAGACCGCCACATCCTCGCCAAAGCCGTCCACCGCCACGTAGCCGTATTTATTCTTCCACGAAAGCCCGGCTTTGTTATCAGCCGTGGGGCTTACAAATCCTTTTCCCCTGGGGATCACAACTATCGCAGACTGGACATCGTAGCCAAACTCCATGGTCCGCGTGCTGATCAGGGTTCCGTCCTTGGCCGTGACCCTGAACACCGAACAGGCAAAAACATTTCCGGCCGAAAAGATGCAGATAATAAGCAAAACTAAAAACTTTCTAAATATCATGATTTACCTCCTTTTTTTATTGAGGCCGCTTTAATCCCCTGCCGCCCCTTTTGCCGGTCAATTTACCGTCATCAATAAAGGGGGACGTTCGTGCAGAGATTGCACAGCTATTCAAATATAAACTTCTATTTCAACCTTTTATCATTTTAGACTTGTATTTGCAACATATGGAGTCTTTAACTGAAATAATGGGGCGTCAGGCAATCTCTACACGAACGTCCCTTTTCACGGCGCTCTCAAGAATAAAGATTTGAGCCGCAAATTCTCTTT
>JAUWZV010000171.1 GCA_030615105.1 Desulfobacteraceae bacterium | reverse complement strand
AGTGAGGCAACAAGCTATGGGAAGCCAATTATTCTCTATGATATTCGATCAAAGGGGGCCCAGGGTTATTTAGAACTTGCAAAGGAAATAATCTCAAAAGGAGGGGATAAAGATGGCCAAACGTAAGGCCCTTGGAAGAGGGCTTTCAGCCTTATTTCCAGAAGCAGTTATCTCAGAAGATGATAGGGGATTTTTCTACTGTCCCATTGAGTCAATTTCTCCTAATCCTCATCAACCGAGACAGAATTTCAGCGATCATGAGTTGACGGAATTAGCAAATTCTATAAAGGAGAAAGGCATTATCCAACCTATATTGGTCAGCCGGACAAAGGATGGGTTTCAACTTATAGCAGGAGAGAGGCGCTGGCGTGCAGCTCAAAAGGCAGGGCTGAAAAAGATACCTGTATTGATAAGGGATGCATCTCCTGCAGAGGCCTTGGAATTAGCCCTGATTGAAAATATTCAACGCGAAGATCTAAATCCTATTGAGGAGGCATCAGCTTACCAGGAACTGGTGGGAAAGTTTAATCTAACACAAAAAGCACTTTCAAAAAGGATAGGGAAAGATCGTTCGACAATTGCCAATTTCTTAAGATTGTTAAAACTTCCTGCTATCATTCAACAGGATCTTATAGATGGTCGATTGACCACTGGCCATGCAAGGGTTCTGATAAGCATTGAGTCTCCTTCAGTCCAAAAGGAGATCAGGAGTATCATTATAAAGAAATCTTTATCTGTTCGCCAGACAGAGGCCCTGGTTAAAATGACCTTGGCCCCGAAAAAGCCAAAAAGGCAAAGAGATGGAACAGATTACTATATAGAGTCTTTGGCCAAAGATCTTCAAAGGTCCTTGGGCACCAAAGTAGCTATAAAACGTAAGGGTGAAAAAGGTAAGATTATAATCGAATTTTACTCTGATGAGGATCTGGGCCGTTTAATTGATCGATTAATGTAGCTTTACTTTCTGCCACCTTCTTTCATTTCCCTGGATTAATCTCTGAATATTTTCTTTATGCTGAAATATGATTAAAAGAGAGATAATCAATGAAAGCAGGATCAAAAAGGCGGAATGACCCATGAGATACAACCAGATAGGCATGGTCAATACTGCCAATATTGAGCCCAAGGAGATATACATCCATAAAGAAACTACGATAATAAATATAATTCCAGAAAAATAAACATGAAATTGGTGAAATACCCAAAAAACTCCGAGACATGTAGCTACTCCTTTTCCTCCCTTAAAGCGATTGTAAAAAGAGAATTGGTGGCCTAACAAGGCCGAGAGACCAATCATTCCCTTAAGGGCCTCATTTATTTCAGTCGATGCCCCTAAAAGATAATGGGCGAATGCTACAGGAATGAATCCCTTTAGGGTATCTGCCAGAAAGGTAATTATCCCCCACTTGAGTCCAACCTCACGAGCAACGTTTGTGGCCCCAATATTTCTGCTTCCTGCCTTGGTTATATCTAATCTTAACACCTTTTGGCTGACTAAAAGACCAAAAGGAATTGAAGCTAAGAGATATGCAGCTATTAAAAGCACAATGAAAACTGTCCACGTGTCCATTAATTCCTGAAAAGGTAGAAAAAATGTTTTTAAATTTAGATCGCCTGTTATATAGTTATCAAAAAGTTATTCGACTTTCATATTTTTATTAAAATAAACAGATTTATCAAATGTTGCAATCCGAATCTTTAACGAAAAGGAGTCTTCTTTGAGTTTATTAATGGTTATGGACGGCCAAGGGGGTGGAATAGGAAGGGCAATAATAAAAAGATTAAGGGATACCTTCGGCGAAGAGGTAGAAATATTTGCCTTGGGGACAAATTCTGTTGCCACCTCTCAGATGATGAAGACAGGCGCTAATAAAGGGGCTACTGGGGAAAATGCCATTATAAAAATGGCCCCGGAAGTTGATATTATAATTGGTCCATTGGCTATAATCATGGCAAATTCTATGATGGGTGAAGTAACACCTGGGATGTCCCAGGCCATCTCATCAAGCAAGGCCCTAAAGATATTAATCCCATTGACCCAGGAGAGGGTTGAGATATTAGGCGTATCTGGTGAACCTCTCCCCCACCTTATTGATCAAGCCATAGAAATTATAAAAGGAGGAATAAAAGATGTGTGAGGCATCAGTCTATCTTGTTCAGGATGGAAAGGAAGAGCTTATCTTAGAAAATGTAGATGAGTTACATAAAGAAGGTGACAAAATAAAGATGATAAATCTCTTTGGAGACCAGAAGGTTCTTGAGGCCCAGATAAAAATGATCTCCTTTGTTAATAACAAAATAGTTTTGGAGAAAGCCGGATGAGTTGGCAGTGGGCGGTAACCAGTAGGCAGTATAGGGAAAGATTTGATACAAGGTATTTACTGTTTACTGCATGCTGCTACTGTCAAGCCTTTCAGGAAGTGAGAGGTAAAGATCCCCCTCCTCCATCTTTCCTCTTTTAATACATCCCTCTCCATATATCCTGCATTTAATGGATAATTCCTCCATAGCAGCTCTTTTTTGATCTGGAGAAAGTATTCCACTTTTGATCAATTTAACTATTGCCCTAATCCTAAAGCGGTCCATACCAGAAAATCGCTGGGAGAGTTGATCCGCATGACCTCCCTCCTTAACAACCAATCCCTTGTCTATCAGGTAAATAGCGTACCGGCAAGATATCCTCAACCATAGATCATAGTCCTCAGCGGCTGGGAAGGTTTCATCAAAAAGTCCAACATCTT
>JAUWZV010000009.1 GCA_030615105.1 Desulfobacteraceae bacterium | reverse complement strand
TGTTATTATTTTTCTTCACTCGAAATGCTCCTTTCTGATAGGTTTTGTTTTTATATAATTCTATTATAACCTTATCTGACGGGCATTTCGAGTACTTTTATTGCTTTCTCACGAAAAAATTACACTTGATTAGGGTCTAGTCTAAAACAATCATCACCTTGCAATGTTGTAAAAAGCTTAAATTTTCGCCCGCACCTTTAATCTTAGCGGCATCTGCATTGCTAATTACAATATCAGAGTCCCCGGTATCTGCTGCCTTTATCCCTTTTATAGTGAACGGATTATTAGTAACCCTCTGATTGGTCTGGGCAGCAGTAAGATCCTTTGCATATCCAGCCATACCTTGGCTTATTGCGTAATCACGGCTGACATATGATGAACCATACACCTCGTTACCATCCTCATCCACGATCTTGGGTGGCATAGCAGGTTTTACCTGAAATCCCCTGCTATCCACTACCAATCCTGTAAAGACCTCACCTGGTTCTTCCCTTGGAGGTGCTTGAGGCTGCTTAATAGGTTGAATAGGTTTTATCGACTTGGGTAATACCATGTCAGCAACCCCCCCTGAGATTCATTGCCACAGTCGCCTCTACAGAACCATCGGACATATAAGCGATATCAATTACCTTATAGTCTCCTTTATACGGGGATCTTACCGGCGGAGGCACAAAATCCTTCTTGGTAGCAACAACACAACCTGGCACAATCAGCATAATAATGAGGCCTAAGATCATGTTTCTTTGAAAGAAAGGTACCATACAGTCCCCCCTTAAAGGAAAAACGGTCACTTTTGTAAAAAATTTATTATTTTTAACTCTAAATAAAAAGATTTCAAAGGTCAAGTCTTTGCATACTCCCAAAATCCGAGATTAATTTTATGCAAATTGGTGTGTTTTGTTATTTCAGCATGAAAAAACAAAGATCAAAAATATATGTCACCTTTAACCCATTGTCCTACCTCTCTATTTTCATGACTATTAGACATCCTCAGCATGTACTTTGGGCACACTATTCTATCTAAAATTTTAAAATGCCACTTTCCTGTAATGTATTCTCTAAGTAGTGGCAAACTCCCATATCCTGAGGCGAATGTCAGCAAAGAGTTGGCAAAGACCTCTTCTGACTTTCAGAAAAACCTGTCCCCCATGAAATACAATCTTACCGGCTATCTGATATAATCTCCAGCGTACGGTCTGAACCTGGTGTCTATGCCCTGATTTAGCCAGGGTCTTCAAGATAAATAACCGAAAGATGTTATAGTCCTAAAGGGGGACGTTCGTGCAGAAATTGCTTGACATCCAATTATCTAATATGAGATTTTTGCCACATGCCACGGTTAGCAAGATTAGATGCCCCTGGTGTATTACATCATGTTATGGGCAGGGGGATAGAAAGAAGAAAGATCTTCTTAAATAAAAAGGATCGAAAAGACTTTATTGATCGGTTGGCTGAACTGGCAGTTAATGGTTCATTGAGCATATATGCCTGGACGTTGCTTCCAAATCATTTCCACCTGCTTTGTAAAACAAAAAACTGGCCACTTTCATCAAGTATGCGAAAATTACTAACCGGATATGTGGTCAATTTCAACAGACGCCACAAAAGGCACGGACATCTCTTCCAGAATAGATACAAATCTATTGTCTGCCAGGAAGATACATATTTAATGGAGTTGGTACGCTATATTCATCTAAATTTAATAAGATCATCTTTAGTTAAGGATATCAGAGGGCTAAATAGATCCCCATTCTCAGGCCATTCTGCACTTATGGGATATGTTAAAAGAGACTGGCAAGATACAGAATTTGTATTGAACTATTTTGGAAGTGGTCGTGATAGCAGAAAGAACTATCTAAAATTTGTTCAACAGGCAATATCTCAGGGTAGAAGACCGGATCTTGTAGGTGGTGGTCTTATAAGGAGTCTGGGCACTTGGTCTGAGGTATTGGCCTTAAGGAGACGTGGGGAAAAACAGGCCTTTGATCAAAGGATATTGGGAGATGGTGAATTTGTTGAGACAGTATTATCTGAGATAGATGAAATTGGAAAAGAGAATTTAAGGCTTGCTCCCAAACAAATAAGTGTATCTTCACTGGCTGAAAGGGTGTGTAAAGTCCATAATATTTCTACTGGTGAACTTAAATCCAGAAGCAGAAGGCATGAAATTGTTGAAGCCCGACGGATATTATCCTTTCTTGCAGTTAAGGAGTTAGGTTATTGTGGAGCAGAAGTAGCTCGTTATCTTGGGGTCACAACTTCATGTATCACCAGGGCCATTACATCAGGGAAAGGGTCTGAAAGGAAAGACTATATTTAAGAATTTATGCAATTTCTGCACGAACGTCCCCTTATCTCTTCCATGCCCTGTGCAAAGCCTAACAGGGTTTACTTTTCTTCCTGGTTGCTTTATAAAAAACAAAAAAGAGGAAGATTCACCATGAAAAGATTAATGAGGAAATGCATTGAAAACATAACCCCTTATCCACCAGGGAAACCGATAGAGGAACTTGAGAGAGAATTAGGAATAGTTGGTTCTATCAAACTGGCTTCAAATGAGAATCCCTCGGGCCCATCACCTAAAGCTATCAGGGCTATCAAAGAAAACCTCAACAATATCCATCGTTACCCTGATGGCAGTTGCTATTATTTGAGACAGAAGTTGGCAAAGAAGTTCGGATTGCCAATGAGCAAGATTATTGCAGGCAATGGATCAAACGAGATAATAAAGTTGGTTGTACACACCGTTCTTTCACCTGATGAGGAGGTTATACTTCCTTTGCCTACGTTCTTATTATATGAAAAGGTTGTTAAAAGTTTTGAGGCAAAAATAGTTACAGTGCCTTTATTAAATTTCTCCATTGATTTGCCAGCTATACTTACGGCAGTATCCTCCAGGACCAAGATCATTTTTATCAGTAACCCCAACAATCCAACAGGACAGGCTTTAAACAAGGAGGAAATCTCCCATTTTTTAAACGCCCTTCCCTCAGATTTAATAGTTGTTTTAGATGAGGCCTATATTGAATTTGCCACAGATCCAAACATTGCAAGCGCAATAGAATTATTAGAATCATATCCCCTGCTCGTGGTTTTGAGAACATTTTCAAAGGCCTATGGATTAGCCGGGCTCAGGATTGGTTATGGATTTGCCTCTGAGATGATCATAGATGGCATGAACCTTGTCAGACAGCCCTTTAATGTAAATTATCTGGCCCAGGTTGGAGCCTTAGCAGCCCTTGATGATGATGAGTTTGTGGAAAAAACACTTACACTTACAAGGGATGGTCTTGAATTCCTTTATTCACAGTTAGATCGGATAGGACTTGAATATTTGCCTACCCAGACAAATTTTTTCTTGATCAAGACTCCACTCGGCGCACAAGAAACATACCAGCGTATGCTCAGGCAAGGTGTCATAGTTAGGTCTATGGAAAGCTTTGGGTTAAATGATTATATCAGGATAAATGTAGGCCTGCCAGAAGAGAACAAGAGATTTATTAAAACCCTGGAGAAGATCCTTTCTTAAATTGAGTTACCTAATAACCATAGATGGACCAACAGGGTCGGGAAAGAGCACCGTTAGCCGCCTCCTGGCTAAAAGACTAAATTATTCCTATCTTGATACAGGAGCAATGTACAGGGTAGTTGGACTTGCCATCCAGAAGGCAGGTATAGACTTACAAGATGAAGAGGAAGTAGCCAAAATATGTAACAGCCTCGACATAAAATTTATCCATGAAGGTGGTTCAACCAAGATTTATCTGGCGCAGGAGGATGTTACTGAGGCTATCAGGGAGCCTGATATAGATTTATTAGCGTCCAGTGTCTCGACACTTCATACTGTACGGAAGGCGATGACCAGGCTTCAGAGAAAAATCGGTTCCCAAGGTCCTTTAGTGGCAGAAGGAAGGGATATGGGGACAGTTGTCTTTCCACAAGCCAAGCACAAATTTTATCTTGATGCATCATTAGAGGTAAGGGTGAGCCGGAGATTCCAGGAGAGGCAAAAGAAAGGGGAGTCTATTTCAAGGGAAAAGGTAAAGAAATATCTCATCAAGAGAGACTATCAGGATATGAATCGGAGACTGTCTCCACTCAGACCAGCCAGAGATGCAAAGATAATTGATTCAACGAAATTAAGTCCTGATCAGGTGGTTGAAGAGATAATTAAGGAGATGAAGAAAGATAAAAATTGATGACATGTGACACTGCCTCCACAGGTCACTTAAAGCATAGCAAATATAAGTTCATTGCTTAGTCCTTCGATTCATAAGTTCGATTACGAACTTATTTAGACTTCGGCTGAGCTCAAGGTCGAAGAAGATTACTCCGAATTAACTTGTTAAAATACGTCACTGTATTTGCGAATCGAAGCACTTAGGCAACTTCCCCACGATATTATCTCTACTATTTCAAGTCATTTATCAATCCCAAACCCAAACTCTTCGGAGAAAGTCCACTTTTAAACCTCAAATTCATTTAAATCAATTCACTTTTATCTTTTAACTGACATAGTTTGATTTTTTTGATTTTTTTCTTGACAAAAGGATATTTTTGTTTGAAAGTGTCATAAAGTGGTAAAAAGTGGGTCAAATTCATGAAAAATCCCATAAATGAGTTTTTTGAGGGTAGATCAAGACATACACTTGATGAGAAGGGAAGGTTGGCTATCCCGGCAAGGTTCAGGGAGATTTTGAAGGAAAGGGGTGATACATCCCTTGTGGTTACCAATCTTAACAACTGTTTGGTGGCCTTTGCAAGGGATGATTGGCAGAAAATAAAAGAGAAGGCCATAAATCTCCCGCTCTTTGATTCTGCTGCCAACATCTATATCCGCTATTTCATATCCGGTGCCATAGAGTGTCCATTAAAACAGGGTAGGATTTTGGTTCCTTCAGATCTGAGAGAGCTGGCTGGTTTAGAGAAAGAGGTAGTTTTGGTCGGACACCTAACCAGGTTTGAAATCTGGGATAAGGCCAAATGGGAGGAAGAGTTCGAAAGGGCCAAGAAATCCTTTCCAGAGATAAGTCAATCACTTTCTGATCTGGGAATTTAACAGGGAGAGAATATCTGTTCAAAATTCGGTGGAGTTTTGAACAGACAATGAAAAATGAAAAGTGCAAAGTGCAAAAGCCAGATTCGACAGATGGGGATAATGACAGGTTTAAAGTCAAGATCGCTTTTCTTCACTAATATATTTTACATTTTTCCCTGGCCCAGACCTGGCTTACATGGGCGCAGTCAATTGCACGTCGTTTTTAAAATATTACTGCGATATAAGCTTAATCCGAGCAAGTCGCGCCAGGGCGGGCAATTTGCATTCTGCATTTTGCAATTAATTACTCAAAATCCACAAGATTTTGATTAATTACGGGGGAGAAGATGATCATTTCTCATCAACCGGTAATGGTTGATGAGGTCATTTCGTGGCTGGTTACGATTCCTGAGGGGATATATGTTGATGGTACGATTGGCACTGGTGGACATGGCCTGGAGATTTGTAGAAGGATAGCTCCTAATGGTAGATTGATTTGTTTGGATATTGATAGATCATCGATGAGGTTAGCCAAGGAAAGGCTCTCTCCTTTTGAAGAAAAGGTCCAGATAATCAAGGAAAGCTACGTTAACTTAGATAAGGTACTTAAAAGGATTGGAATTGATCAGGTAAACGGCATTTTTTTAGATCTTGGTGTATCATCCTATCAGCTCGAATCGTCTGGAAGAGGTTTTAGTTTTATTAAAGACGAACCTTTGGATATGAGAATGGATGAAGACAGGGGTGTAACTGCCAGTGAATTAGTTAACAATATTTCCATGGAAAGGCTGCAGAGACTTCTATGGGGCTATGCTCAGGAAAGATGGGCCAAATTGATTGCCCGGACTATAATAGAAGAGAGGCAAAAAGGGCCAATAGAAACAAGCCGGCAATTAGCTCGGCTTATTGAAACTACTATTCCTGCTAAACATCATCCTCGGAAAAGACACCCTGCCACCAAGACCTTCCAGGCCCTTAGGATAGCAGTTAATAGGGAGCTAAAAAATATAGCTGATTTTTTGGAGAAGGCCCCTCTATTGCTTGTTAAGGGAGGAAGGTTAGTGGTTATATCTTACCATTCATTGGAGGATAGGCTTGTTAAACAGGCCTTTCGCCTATGGGAGAAAGGTGACATTTATCCTCGAAAGCTGCCAGTTTTTCCTGACACTCGGCCTCCATTGATGAAGGCCTTGACGAAAAAGGGGCATAGGCCTACCCAGGCTGAAATTAATGTCAACCCAAGATCCAGGAGCGCTATAATGAGAGTAGCGGAAAGGATTTAAGGTGAATCCTTCATGGCCCTTGGGTCACAAAAAAGGATTGAAATACAATGCACTATAATTAGGGCATGAAAATGAGGATTTAAATACTAAACCCTAAATCCGAAATGCTAAACAATATCAAATACCAAAATTCAAATGATCTAAACATGATTAGCAATTGGATATCGGGAAACATTGGTTCAAAAGTTTTGTATTTTGGACATTTGAATTTTGAATTTGGTCCGAAAATAGAATATTTTCATCCTTCGTGGTGCCTAGAATGGGCATGAGTGTTTGTTTAGGATTTAGTACTTAGGATTTAGAATTTAAGTAACTGTTTCCTCAATGAATTGCAGGTACAGAATTGGAGTTATTTTTGGATGAAAGAGAGAAAAGGGGGATCTAAAAGACTATTCCATTTTCTTGTAATCATGCTTTTTCTATTTTTATTAGCAGGAATTTCTCATGTCTGGGTGAATTTCAAAAGGACCCAGATGGCCTATATACTGATCCAGTTAAAAAAAGAGATATTGCAAATTGAGGAATACAACCGAAAGTTAAAGTTAGAGATAGCCTTTTTAAAATCCCCTGAGTATTTAGAAAATAAGGCAGTTAAAGAATTAGGCTTAAGACATCCCTTGCCTGGAGAGATAGTTTTTTTGCCATGAGGATTAAGGATAAGAAGTGGATAAGAATCAGGATCTATATAACGGGGATCTGTTTTTTCCTTGTTCTCTGCATCATTTTTTTAAGGGCATATCAACTTCAGATCCTTGAAGGGAGTCAGCTCTCATCTCTGGCAAAGGAGGGCTATACAGGAAAGTTCACCCTTGCTTCACAAAGAGGGACTATTTTTGATAGGAATGGCAAGGAATTGGCACTCAGCATTGAGGTATACTCAATATACTGCTATCCAAAAAGGGTAAAGGATAAGACGAGAACAGCGATTCTTATCGCCAGGGCCCTCGATATAGATAAAAGGTATGTAGTTAAAAAATTACATGATTCTCGTTCCTTTGTGTGGATTAAAAGGAAGGTAACCCCTGAAGAGATTAAAAGAGTTAGAGAACTTAACATAGCCGGAATAAATTTTACCAAGGAGAGCAGGCGTTACTATCCCTGCATGGAAACAGGTGCTCATGTTATAGGGTTTGCAAGCCAGGATAATACAGGCCTTGAGGGTATAGAGTTACAATATAATCGTTTTTTAGAGGGACAAGAGATAAGGCTTAATAGGATTCATGATGCACTTGGCAGGCCCCTTCTTTTTGATGGGCCAGGGAGAGAGGAAGAGGGCCCATTTGATCTCATTTTAACATTGGATAAGGAGATAAATTATAAGGCCCAGAAAGCACTTAGGGAGGCCGTGGAAAGATCAGGGGCAGAGAGTGGTGTCTGCATAGTAATGAGGCCCCAGACAGGTGAGATCCTGGCTATGGCAGTGGTGCCAGAATTTAACCCGAATATCTTTTGGCGCTTTAGACCGTTTGAGTGGAGGAATAGGGCAGTTACTGACTGTTATGAGCCTGGATCTACTCTGAAGGCGTTTCTCTTGGCTGCTGCCTTAGAAGAGGGTGTAATTACCCCGGAAACAGTTTTTAATTGTGAAAAGGGAGAGTACCCCATTGGCAATTTTATTATTCATGATAGCCGCCCCTTTGGGATGTTAAGGGTAAGTGAAATAATTAAATTTTCCAGTAACATAGGGGCGATAAAGATAGGCCAGAGGCTTGGACCAGGGCGCTTCCATCATTATTTAAAAAGATTTGGTTTTGGTGAGCGGACAGGGATAGCTTTTCCAGGTGAAAGGAAAGGAACTCTAAGATCTATTAAAGCTACCAGTCTTCTTGGTAAAAATACCCTATATTTTGGTCAGGGTATATCAGTTTCTCCCCTTCAATTGGCCGTGGCCTTTGGGGCGATAGCCAATGGCGGGCATTTAATGAGGCCTTATCTGGTAAAATCAATCGTTGATAAGAGGGGAGTAGTAAGAGAGTTTTATCCGTTAGTTAGAAGGGATGTCATATCATCCGAGACAGCAAGGAAGGTAAGAGGCATACTTGAGGGCGTAGTTAGAAAAGGCGGAACAGCCCCTAAGGCTGCGATAAAGGGATACGTGGTAGCTGGTAAAACAGGTACTGCGCAAAAGGTCGACAGAGAAAAGAAAACCTATTCAGATGAGAAATTTGTGGCCTTTTTTGGTGGTTTTGTTCCTTCCCACTCTCCTGGTATAGTAATTTTGGTAGCCCTTGATGAACCAAAAGGAAAACCATACGGAGGGTTTGTTGCAGCCCCTGTTTTTAGTGATGTTGGCTCCTGGACACTCAATCATCTAAATATAACCCCATCATTCCAGCCTGCCACGAGCGGGCAGGTGGCGGACGGGCAGAGCGAAGCAGCCAGGGCTAGAGGGTTGTGGGCAGGTAAACAAAGTTTTTCTTGCCCTGTAGAAAGAGAAGAGGAATCAGTAGCTCTTGATCCTGATTTGCCTGGTTTAATGCCTGATTTAAAAGGACTTGGCGTGAGAGATGTTTTAAGAAAAACAAGGCAATTAGGTTTGAAGGTGGTTATTAGAGGAAGTGGACGGGCTGTGGAACAAAGTCCAGCGCCTGGTGCGCCTTTAAAAGAGGAAAGGTTATTAACCGTGACACTTAGGCCACCAGGTTGAGCTGTTCAAAATTGACAATTGACAATTGACAAGTGAAAATTGGTTATGAGGCTTGATTACTTATTGAAGGGGCTACCTATCCTGGAGCAAAAGGGAACGGCAGATATCGAGATCAAAGGGCTGACCAATGATTCTCGAGCTGTCAAAAAGGGTTATCTGTTTGTTGCTGTCAGGGGGAGTAATCAAGACGGACATAGGTATCTGGCTCATGCCGTTGAAAAAGGTGCCCATGCATTAGTTGTGGAAAATGTTGAAAGTGTATTTAAGGATGTAACTATTGTCAGGTTACCTGATACAAGGATTGCCCTTTCTGAGCTGGCTGCCCGTTTTTACAATTATCCTGCTAAGGGTATGAATTTAATAGGTATCACTGGTACTAACGGGAAGACAACAACAAGTTACCTGCTGGAGTCAATATTAAAAGAGACAGGGAGTAAGGTAGGGGTTATTGGGAGTATCGGTTATATGTTTAATGGAAAGTCTTTTAAGGCATCATTAACTACACCTGAATCTACTGATTTGATGAGAATTATAAGTGAGATGAGAGATGCTGGTGTGAAAGATATTATAGCAGAGGTCTCATCCCATTCCCTTGATCAGGGAAGGGCAAGGGGATTGGATTGGTCAAGGGCAATATTTACAAATTTTTCCAGAGATCATCTCGATTACCATTCAACAATGGAAGAGTATTTCAAGGCAAAACAGAAACTCTTTTCTTCATTGGGAGAGGGCAAAGAAAGAGAAAAGGTAAAAGCAGTAATCAATATAGATGACCCAAAGGGCAGGGTGTTAGAAAAAATAACAAAGGTCTCTGTTGTGAGTTACGGTCTGGGAGATAATTGTTTAGTTAGGGCTGTCGATATTGAGACCAGGCAACGTGGATTACGTTTTAGATTGGTTGCACCGGCTGGTGATGTAATTATTACCTCCGCCCTTTTAGGCCAGATAAATGTTTATAACATACTTGGGGCTGCTGCAACTGCCTTTAGCCTAAATATAGACTTGGAAGTTATCTCAAGGGGTATAAAAAGACTTACCTATGTTCCTGGCAGACTTCAGCCTGTAGAGAACAGGAGAGGACTTTCCTTGTTTGTTGATTATGCCCACAGTGCTGACGCCCTGGAAAAAGTGCTCCAGACGTTGATCCGCCTAAGGCGGACTAAAGGGAAATTGATTACAGTTTTTGGATGTGGGGGTGACAGGGACAGGGGCAAAAGGCCAGACATGGGAAGGGTTGCAGGGAAATATAGTGATTTTGTCATAATTACCTCAGACAACCCGAGGGGAGAGGATCCGGCAGAAATTGCAGGTGATATTGAGCCCGGAGTAAAAGAATCAGGGTTAAAGAGGATAGAATTAAGTCTCGGATTTAAAGAAAGGGGCTATGAGATTGTTTTGAATCGGAGAAGGGCTATCCAGGGTGCTATCAATATGGCTAACAAAGAAGACATTGTTTTAATCGCTGGTAAAGGACATGAAGATTATCAGATTGTTGGAAACAGAAAGAGGCATTTTGATGATGTAGAGGAGGCAGTCCTGGCAGCCAGAGAGAGAAGTGCATAAAGTGAGCTAAATATAAAAGTGTCTAAAGTAAAGGCTAAAAACAAAAACATGTTTGGAGTTTGGATCTCAGGAAATTATTTAATGGTTTTGGGAACATGCTCAATAAAGCGTGGAAACTGTAGGGTCGGGTTTTATACCCGACCTTAAACAGGTGGCATATTAATAAGCCTAAGGCTTATAAAATGCCACCCTACATTTGTATGCCTGTCGAGAGCCTCCAGGTCGAACGATTGGCTCAGGTTACATAACATACAATAAGTACACAGGATATTGAGCAATTACGTTATCCGGGTTAGGGGATTGAATGACTGCAAAGTGGGGGGAAATAACCGTTAAGGAGGTAGTTTCAGCAATAGGTGGAAGGCAGATATCTGGCTCGCCAGATGAACTCATTGGAGGTCTTTCAACTGACTCCAGAAGGATGATCCCTGGTCACATTTTCCTGGCCCTAAAGGGTGAGTTCTACAATGGTCATAATTTTTTAGCTGAGGCAACTAATGCTGGAGCTGTTGGTGTAATTTTGCAATCTGACACAACTATACCTCAGGAGCTTTCAACTAACAATCTGGTGGTAATTACAGTCTCATCCACCCTAAAGGCCCTGGGTGATCTGGCATTGTGGTGGCGAAGGCAATGGGGAGCAAGGGTAATAGCCATAACTGGAAGCAATGGCAAAAGCACAACAAAGGAGATGGCTGCCTCGATTCTTTCTCTAAAGGCAAATACAATGAAGAGCCCCGGTAACTTCAATAACCTCATAGGCTTACCTTTGGCGCTCTTGTCATTAGAGGAAGATCACAGGATGGCTGTTTTAGAGATGGGTATGAATAGAAGAGGTGAGATTGCAAGGTTAACCCAGATTGCTGAGCCTGATATAGGGCTGATAACCAATGTGGCAAGAGCCCATTTAGAGGGCTTGGGTGATTTAAATGGGGTGATTAAGGCCAAAGGTGAGCTCTTAAAAATGATTTCTAAGAAGTCGACTGTAATCTTGAACGGTGATGATGAATTAACTTCAGGGCTGGCTTCAACATTCCCGGGGCCGATAATTACCTTTGGATTAGGTAAGATGAATCAGATAAGGGCTGGGGAAATAAAAAAGCTCGGGGATTACACCCAGGCCTTCAATATCTACATAAAGGGTGAGAGGGTGAATGTTAAAATAAATCTTCCTGGTATTCATAATGTTTTCAATACATTGGGCGGAGCGGCTATTGCATTTTGTTTATCTATATCAAAAGAATTGATTGCCCTGGGTTTAGAAGATTTCAGGCCACTTAAAGGTCGCTTTCAGATTATAGATCTGAATGGTGGTATCCAGATTATAGATGATACCTATAATGCCAATCCATCCTCTCTAAGGGCTGCTCTCCAGACTATTAAGGATTTAAAAAAGCAGGGTCTGGTAGTAGGGCTTGGGGAGATGTTGGAATTGGGTAAGGAGGCCGCGAAATACCATTTTGATGCAGGTCATTTAATAGCAGGTATGGGAACGAGATATTTAGTCGTCTTAGGTGAACATGGCCGCCAGATTATTGAAGGGGCATGTAAAGGGGGTATGGATATAGAACAGACACACCTTGCAACTACTCATACTGAGATGATTAATGCAATAAAGGCGCAAGTCAGAGAGGGTGACATTGTTTTCCTGAAAGGTTCAAGGAAGATTGCCTTGGATAAGGTAGTTGAGGTTATTAAAAATGAGATAGGGGTCATTGAAAAATGAAGTTCGAATATCGAATACCCGCCTGCCATGCATCAGAATTGTAATTAAAGTGATAATTGTCAGTACAACTTTATTTCAAGTATTTCTATGGATTAACTCAAAGGCATTGCGGGCAGGTCGAAATTCGAAACAATGACCAAATTTTCAAAATTCAAATGACCGAAACGTAACAAACACGAATTTCAGGAAAAGCCGTAATGCTTTTGAATCAACGTGCGGCGGAATATTTGGGTTTGTTGTTTTGAACATTCGATATTCGAATTTTAAATTTGTTTCGGTTTTCGATATTCGGATTTCAGATTTAGTCCCGGCTTGTCCGGGTTAAGGGATAAAAATGCTTTATAAATTGATTTATATGTTTCATACCGATTACTCCTTTCTGAATGTATTTAGATACATCACCTTCAGGACTATCTATGCAACCCTGACTGCCCTTCTTATTTCGTTACTTCTTGGCTACTGGATCATTCCAAGGTTAAGAAGACTCCAGATTGGTCAATATATCAGAGAGAATGGGCCTCCTAACCATAAAGATAAGGTGGGAACCCCCACCATGGGGGGGTTCTTTATACTGATTTCGATTCTTATATCCGCAATTCTCTGGGTGGAGCCGAAGAATTTATATATCTGGCTGGTCTTACTTGTTACTCTTCTTTTTGGCGCTATTGGGTTTTTGGATGATTATCTCAAGGTGATAAGAAAGAGCAGTAAGGGGCTAAGGGCATGGAGTAAATTTTCCATGCAGGCTGGAATTGCCGCCCTTGCTGGAATAATACTGTACAATCACACTGGGTTTGATTCCAGGCTCAGTTTTCCCTTTTTTAAGAATTTTTTACCTGACCTTGGCATGGGTTACATAATCCTTGTTGTTTTGGTTGTGGTAGGTGCATCCAATGCAGTTAACCTAACTGATGGATTGGATGGTCTGGCTATAGGGCCGATTATTATAGCTTTTCTTAGCTTTCTCGTGTTTTCGTATCTTGCTGGACATATAAAGATTGCCCAGTACCTGCAGATTCCATATGTAAGCGGTGCAGGAGAACTTTCTGTGATTTGCGGGGCTGTGGTAGGGGCAGGTATGGGGTTTTTATGGTACAACACTTATCCTGCTCAGGTGTTTATGGGAGATGCAGGCTCCCTTTCCTTGGGCGCTGCCTTGGGTATGATAGCCGTAATTTGCAAGCAGGAGATAACCCTTATCCTTGTTGGTGGGCTTTTTGTGGTTGAGGCCATGTCAGTAATTTTGCAGATCAGCTACTTTAAAATAACCGGTGGCAAGCGTGTATTCAGAATGGCCCCTATACATCACCATTTTGAACTAAAGGGATGGCCAGAGCCAAAGGTGACCATTAGGTTCTGGATTATTGCCATTATGCTTGCCCTGCTTTCTATGAGTACACTCAAGTTGAGGTAATTAATTGAAAATTGTCAATTGTCAATCGAAAATTGAAAACAGGGTCCTGGTGGTAGGCCTTGGTGAGAGTGGCTTGGCTGCTGCACGCTGGCTTGCTAAGCAAGGTTCTCAAGTAACTGTTAGTGAAATACAAAAAGAGTCTGATCTAAATAAAGATGTCTTAGCTGATCTTTTAAAATCAGGCATTAAACTTGAGCTTGGCGGGCACAAGGTGAAGACCTTTCTGGAGACGGATTTGATTGTTGTCAGCCCTGGTGTCTGTCTTGATATCAGGCCACTTGCCGGGGCCAGGAAAAAGGGAGTTCCTATAATAGGGGAGATGGAGCTTGCCAGTCGATATTTAAAAACACCATTTATAGCTGTAACAGGAACAAACGGTAAGTCAACGGTTGTAAATTTAATAGGTGATATGCTCCGTAAGGGAGGGAAACGCGTCTTTGTTGGTGGAAATATTGGCCGTCCACTTACCCATTATATTGGGGGAGAACAGACAGCTGATTATGTGGTGCTCGAGGTAAGCAGCTTTCAACTTGATACTACCAAAACCTTTTCACCCCTTCTGGCCCTGATTCTTAATATAAGCCCTGATCATCTCGATAGGTACGCAGATTATCAATCCTATGCAAGATCCAAGGAAAGGATCTTTGCAAACCAGGGCCCAGGCCAGATCCTCATCTTAAATGATGATGATACCTGGCTAAGAAAGTTAGAACCAAAAAAGGGAGCCAGTGTATATAGGTATGGATTGAAAAGAAGGCTCGGGCTACACGCATTTTTAGATAATGGACAAATAAAGGCGACACTTTCCGGGGAGAAGATAATTACATTGAATCTGGACAGGTTTTCATTGCCTGGCAGCCATAGCAGGGCAAATTTGATGGCTGTAATCCTAACATGTTTGGCCCTAAAGATATCTCCCTCTGACTTGCAGGATGTTATTGATAATTTTAAGGGTCTTCCCCATAGGATTGAGCTTGTAGACACTGTAAAAGGAGTAGATTTTTATGACGATTCAAAGGCAACGAATATAGATGCGGCTATAAAATCTATTATCAGTTTTTCAAGGCCAGTTGTATTGATCGCCGGGGGCAGACACAAGGGCAGTGATTATTTTCCCCTTGTTAAGGCAGCATCTAACAGGGTAAAGGGGGCTGTTTTTTTGGGGGAGGCAGGTTGCCTTTTGGCAGAGGCATTTGACAGTAAAATATCATGGAGTAAGGCAACTGGTATGATTAATGCGGTATCTCTTGCATTTGATCAGGCCCAGGAAGGAGATGTGGTTCTCCTTGCACCAGCATGCGCGAGTTTTGACATGTTTAGAGACTTTAAACACAGGGGGATGGTCTTTAGAGAGGCGGTTAGAAGATTAAAAAATGGTACATGAGAAAAGAGATGCTTATAACTATGATCCTGTTATTCTCCTCGCTGTTATACTGTTGATTGGTATTGGATTGGTTGCAGTTTATAGTGCCAGTTCAATTCTTGCACAGGAGAAATTTGGGGACCACTATTACTATCTTAAGAGACAGGCTATCTTTTGTCTTTTTGGTCTTCTCCTTATGATTTTAGCAAAGAATGTTAACTACCTTTTATACAGAAAATTGGTCTACTTTTTTCTGGGCTCTAGTTTGATTTTATTGATTTTACTGCTTGTACCAGGGCTTGGACATAAAGTGGGGGGTGCCCAGAGATGGTTCAGGTTTGGCTTTATCTCAATGCAGCCATCAGAAGCAGCCAAGTTGTCACTCGCCATTTTCATAGCTTATAGTATGAGCAAAAACGTTGAGAACATGAGGACTTTCTTTCACGGGCTTTTTCCGCACTTATTTGTGGCAGCAATCTTTATTATCCTTATTCTTCTCCAGCCAGACCTTGGAACAGCTATAATTATAGGAATGTGGATGTTGATCCTCCTTTTTATAGGTGGAGTGCATTTAGGGCAGCTTCTTGTCCTGTTAGGCCTCCTAACCCCTGTTGTTTTTTATCTGATAACACAGTCCGCTTACAGGCTTCATCGATGGTGGGCATTTTTAAACCCTTGGGAAGATCCTCAGGGATTTGGCTTCCAGATAATCCACTCTTTTCTGGCCTTTGGTTCAGGGGGGCTCTTTGGAGTTGGACTGGGAAGAAGCAAACAAAAGCTCTTTTATCTACCAGAACCCCATACCGATTTTATAGTGTCGATAATAGCTGAGGAAATAGGATTTATAGGGATAAGTGTTTTATTAATCCTGTTTAGTCTTGTTGTAATCAGGGGAATCAAGATTGCTTTAAATGCCCCGGAGCTTTTTGGGACATATCTTGCCATGGGGATAAGTTGTATGTTGGCAGTGCAGGTAATAGTTAATATGGGTGTTGTTATGGCCCTTTTGCCCACTAAGGGTTTAACACTTCCCTTTATTAGTTATGGCGGGTCCTCTCTTATTGTTAGCCTTATAGGTATGGGAATATTGATGAATATATCAAAAAAGACCATAGTTATGGCAAGGTAATGGAAGTAGTTACTCGTTTCAAACCAATAATTGTCAATCAGTAAGCAATAAGCAGTATGCAATATGCAGAAAGAAGCAAGTAGCAACGGACAACGAATAATAATTGCTGGTGGAGGCACAGGTGGGCATCTATTCCCAGGGATTGCAATTGTGAGGGAGCTAAAAAAAAGATGTGATGATGTAAGTATCCTTTTTATCGTTGGTAAAAGGAAAATGGAGAGAGCGATTCTTTCACGGGCTGGATTTGAGGTTAGATCAATTGATGTTGAGGGTATGATAGGTAAGGGTTTTTTAAGGAGGATAATAGTCCTTTTTAAGATACCTATAAGCTTAATTCAGTCGCTTTCAATAATTAGAGATTTCAAACCTCATCTGATAGTTGGCGTAGGTGGTTATTCATCAGGGCCAGTGTGCCTGATGGGGTGGTTTCTTGGAATACCTACAGCTATACATGAGCAGAATTCTTTTCCAGGTCTAACAAACAGGATCTTAGCTCCTTTAGTTAAAAGGGTCTTTATATCCTTTGAGGAAAGCAAGAGGTATTTCAAAAGGGGAAATCTCTTTTTTAGCGGTAATCCGATAAGGGATGAACTTTTGCACATAAAACCAATTCCCAGAGGGGTTAAACAAAGATTTGTAATTTTGGTTATGGGCGGAAGTCAAGGAGCCAGGGCAATAAACAGGGCGGTTGTATCTGCTCTTGAGGAGTTGAAGGCGGAGGGTCTTGTTCCTTTTGTAATCCATCAGACAGGCAAGGAAGATTTCGGAAAGGTAATTGACGATTATCATACCCTTGGACTTGATGGAGAAGTAAAGGCCTTTATAGAGGATATGGCCTCTGCTTACAGAAGGGCCGATCTGATTATCTGTCGGGCAGGTGCAACTACTATTGCTGAGTTGGCTGCCTTAGGCAAACCATCAATCCTTATACCTTACCCATATGCAGCTAATAAGCACCAGGACATTAATGCCATGGTCTTGAAGGAAACTGGGGGGGCAGATATATTAATGGAAAGGGATCTTAACAGTAACACCCTGGCTAGGAAGGTTAGAAGGTATATGGAAAACCCAGATGTACTTCAAAGGATGTCATCTCTTGCCTTGAAGGCTGGAAGACCAGGGGCAGGGGGAATCATAGCTGAACAGTTGATGGAACTAATCAACTAGCAATGGTCAATGATCAATTAGCAATGGTCAACGGACACAGAAAACGAGCATAATTTTAGTTCACTTTAGGCACTTGAGATGAAGATTTTTGGCAAGGTAAAACATATACATTTAGTAGGCATCGGCGGGATTGGAATGAGTGGTATAGCAGAACTCCTCCTTAATTTAGGCTACTCTATTAGTGGGTCAGACATCAAGAGGAGCGAGGCAACAGAGCATCTCTCAGATCTTGGCGGAAAGATATTTCTTGGGCATGGGCCTCAAAATATTGATGGGGCAGATGTTGTAGTTTTTTCTTCGGCAGTAAAGGATGATAACCCAGAGATAGTTGAGGCAAGGGAGAGATCAGTTCCTGTAATACCAAGGGCAGAGATGCTGGCTGAACTGATGAGACTTAAATACGGGATAGCTGTAGCAGGGTCCCATGGAAAAACTACTACTACCAGTATGATTGCCTCGATTTTGACAAGGGGTGGTCTTGACCCAACCGTTGTTATTGGAGGGAGATTGAATATATGGGGAGGCTCTAATGCGAGGTTGGGGAGAAGTGATTTTCTAGTGGCTGAGGCAGATGAAAGTGATGGATCCTTTCTTGCTCTCTCCCCGAGCATAGCTGTTATTACCAATATAGATTATGAACATATGGATTTTTATCGCTCCATGAATCATCTCAGGAAGACATTTGTTGATTTTGTAAACAAGATCCCTTTTTACGGTAGGGCCATTCTCTGTCTTGATGACAAAGAGGTTCAGGGATTGATCCCTAAACTTAAAAAGAGTTATCTGACATATGGCCTGAATCCTCAATCGGATATAAGGGCCAGTGAGATATCAAAGGAAGGGCTGAACACCAGTTTCGTTGTTACCTTTAAGAATAGGTTAGAGGGTCAAATCACTATCTGCATCCCCGGAGACCATAATGTGTTGAATGCCCTGGCAGCAGTAGGGGTAGGGCTGGAGCTGGATATTGATTTTGAAGATATTAGAGAGGGTCTCAAGAGCCTTGGAGGACTTAAAAGGCGCTTTGAGATAAAGGATAAAAGGGGTGACATAATATTTTTGGATGATTACGGTCACCATCCTACAGAGATAGTGGCAACCATAAGCACAGCTAAAGAATGCTGGCCTGACCGGAGATTGGTGGTTATTTTTCAGCCCCATAGGTACACCAGAACAAAAGATTTGTATGATAAATTTGTTATCTCTTTTAATCAGGCAGATTTTCTGGTCATTACTCCTATCTACGAGGCAGGCGAAGAACCTATACCAGGCATAGATAGCAGGTCTCTTTATCAGGGAATAAGAGATCATGGTCACAGGGCGGTTAATTTTTGCGATAGCATTGAGGATATTATATCTCTTCTTTTAGGTGAGATTAGAAATGGTGATTTAGTTTTGACCCTTGGTGCGGGTGATGTAGACCTTGTTGGAGAGGAGTTATTGAAGCGAATTTAGGAATTTAGGAATTGGAAGCTCAAAGCTCAACGCTGAAAGCTGAAAGCAAGAGAGGAAAAGTTTCATGGTTTTCTTTCACTTTGAGCCTTCAGCCCAATAAGGAGAACTTTAGGCACTTTTAACTTTAGGTCACTTTAGGCACTTGAAGATGGATGACGATACAAAGAAAAGGATAAAAGAGATAGGAGGTGAGGCAGTCCTTTTTGATGTGCCCATGAGTCAGTATACAACATTCAAGGTTGGGGGTAATGTGGAGGCGATTTACAGGGCCAGGAATCTGGAAGAATTAAAGGAAATGATGGCCTTTATAACGGATGGGGGGATTCCATATTTGATTCTGGGGGAAGGAAGTAACCTCCTTGTGAGGGATGGGGGATTAAATGGGGTAGCAATTGTCCTGGACGGATACTTTGCATCAGTTGAGGATAATAATATGGCAGAGCCATGTATCTTATCTGGGGCAGGCCTACTTTTAAATAAACTGGTGAATTTCTGCACAGAAAAGGGCCTTGCCGGAGTGGAATTTCTGGCAGGAATTCCCGGAACCCTGGGTGGAGGATTGGCCATGAATGCAGGGACCGGAGCTCAAGAGATTAAAGATGTGATCAGGGAGGTAACAGTTCTGACTAAGAAGGGCGGAATATTAGAAAGGAGAGATAGTTTGAATCTTAGATTTAAATATAGGGAACTTGATTTGAGCATTGGGGAGATAATACTCAGTGCAATATTGAATCTAAAGCGCGATAAGCCTGCTTCAATCAGGAAAAGGGTCATTTCAATTATTAAACAAAGGAAAGAGCGATTTCCTCTTGATATGCCCTCTGCCGGATCAATTTTTAAAAATCCTGAGGGTAATCATGCAGGCCGGTTGATCGATGCCTCTGGTTTAAAGGGCAGAAGCATAGGTGGGGCGATGATATCAATTAAACATGCCAATTTCATTGTTAATAAAGGTAATGCCTCGGCATCTGATATATTGGCCCTTATGGATCTGGCTATAATTAAGGTAAGGGAGATGTTTAATATCCAATTATCGCCTGAGATAAAGATAGTAGGTGAAGAGTGAAAAGAGGTTCCGTATTAGATAAACAGTCAGTAAAGAGGGATAGGCAAAAAGGGTTTTTGCTCTTTAAGAGAACCTTAGGCCAATTGGGTTTTGGCTTGATTAAAATATTTATATTCTTTTTAGGGCTTGGAGCCATTTCTTTAACCTTTATCTTTGGATACCAATTTCTGGCTTCATCGCCCTATTTTAGATTAAATAATATTGTTGTAACTGGCGTTAATGATGATTTAAGGGGAGAGTTGATCAAAATATCGGGTATTAAGGAAAGGGAAAGTCTCTTGTCTATTGATCCTGTCGCCATTAAGAGAAATATCGAGGCACATCCATGGATAAAATCTGTTTTTTTAAAGAAAGAATTTCCCAATACCCTTTATATAAAAGCAGAAGATGAAGAGGCTGTGGCAATAGTGCTATTAGATGAGATGTACTTTATGGATAGAGAGGGGATTATATTTAAAGAGGTTGAAAGAGATGATTGTATTGATTTTCCTGTAATAACTGGCCTATCCACAGGTGGTAAAAAAAATGGAGCATATCTCAAGGGGGTTGCATCTTTTTTAAATGCCCTCTGCTTAAGGGATACTCCATTATCTGTAAGAGAGCTATCAGAGGTTCATGTAGAAGAGGATGGAACTCTTACCATCTATTTAAATAAATTACCTTTTAAGGTCTTTTTTGGGGGAGACGGTTTTAGCAGAAAAATTGATTCATTGAGGCATATTATCAGACATCTCAGGGCAACTCATAGACTCTATCAGGCCAGATCAATAGATTTGGACTATAGAGATAGGGCGATCGTTGGATTTATAGGTTAGTCATTAGTCATTTGGCATTTGTAAGGAAGAAAAGAAATATCAAAAAAGATACAAGTGACAAATGACCAATGACAAATAAAGGGGGTTGGTGATGGTAGGGGAATTAATTGTAGGCCTTGACATTGGCACGAGTAAAATCTGTGCAGTGGTTGGGGAAGTGCGGCCTGATGGGATGGTTGATATTATAGGAATGGGATCTCACCCATCTATCGGGCTAAGGAAGGGCATGGTGATCAACATCCAAAACACGGTAAATAGCATTAAAGAGGCCATAGAAGAGGCAGAAACCATGGCTGGCTGCGAGATAAGCTCTGTGTATGCTGGAATTGCCGGGGGCCATATAAAGGGTTTTAACAGTCATGGTGTTATTGCCTTAAAGAATAGGGAGGTGGGCAAAAGAGATATTGAGAGGGTGATTGATGCAGCCAGGGCAGTTGCAATTCCCATGGATAGGGAAGTTATCCATGCCTTACCCCAGGAATTTATTGTTGATGACCAGGGTGGCATTAGTGATCCCGCAGGGATGTCAGGTGTCCGCCTTGAGGTTAAGATACATATAGTAACTGGAGCGGTTACATCAGCCCAGAATATAATAAAGTGCGCCAACAGGGCAGGTCTTGATGTTTACGATATTGTTCTTGAATCCCTTGCCTCCAGTGAGGCGATCCTAACAGATGAAGAAAGCAATCTGGGCGTTGCATTAATAGATTTTGGAGGCGGGACTACTGATTTAGCAATATTTTTCCAGGGCTCCATAAAACATACATCTGTATTAACCTTAGGTGGTGACAACCTGACTAATGATATTGCCATTGGAGCCAGGACCCCCTTTAAAGAAGCGGAAAAGATAAAGATAAAGTATGGATGTGGCCTCACCTCACTTATCGGTAAGGATGAAACCATTGAGGTTCCAAGTGTAGGTGGCAGGAAGCCAAGGACTATCAGCAGGCAATTGCTGGGGGAGATTTTAGAGCCACGTGTGGAAGAGATTTTTAGCCTTATTCACCAGGAAATGATTAGATCTGGTTATGATGATCTGGTCACTTCTGGTGTTGTTGTCACCGGAGGGTCTTCTCTCCTGCCAGGTGTACCGGAAATAGTGGAACAGGTTTTCAATATGCCGGCCAGGGTGGGTTATCCTAATAATATTGGGGGATTAAAAGAGATTGTCAACAGCCCCATGTACGCAACAGCAGTAGGTCTTGTCCTGTATGGGGCTAATTTAGAGCAGAGAGAGAAGAAATTTAGGATAAGGGATACAAATATCTTTAACCGGGTAGTATCCAGGATGAAGAGATGGTTTATGGAAGGAGAGTAAAGAAATTAGGGGCTTCGCCCCAAAAAATTCCAAAACGTAAATCAAGAAGGGAGGGGAATTATGAGATATGAATTTGTTGAAGAAAGCCCAAGCGCCAAGATAAAGGTTTTTGGTGTCGGAGGCGCAGGAGGCAATGCAATCAGTAACATGATTGCCGCTGGACTTAAGGGGGTTGACTTCATTGCTGCAAATACTGACAAACAGGCCCTTGATCTTAGCTCTGCCCTTAATAAACTGCAATTAGGGGCCAATCTAACCCATGGATTAGGGGCTGGAGCTGACCCGGAGAAGGGCTGTTTGGCTGCAGAGGAGAGCGTGGAGGCAATCAGGGCTGCTACTGAAGATTCAGATATGATCTTTATTACTGCAGGAATGGGAGGAGGAACAGGGACAGGCACCTCTCCAATAATAGCCAGGGAAAGTAAAAATATCGGGGCCCTGACAGTAGCAGTTGTAACAAAACCCTTTGAATTTGAGGGTGAAAAAAGGATGGAAATTGCCCTAACCGGTATTGAAAAATTGAAGAAAGAGGTTGACACCCTGCTTATCATTCCAAATCAGCGCCTAAGAGCATTGGGGGATAAAGATACACCTTTTCTGGAGCTCATGAAAAAGGCCGACGATGTCCTTCTCTATGCAGTCAAGGGGATATCGGATCTTATTACGGTTCCTGGCTTTATAAATCTTGATTTTGCCGATGTTAAAAGGGTTATGGAACAAATGGGAACAGCCATAATGGGTACAGGGATAGCTAAAGGAGAAAATAGGGCAATTGAGGCAGCTCAGATGGCCATTAATAGCCCCCTGTTGGAAGATATCTCAATTGATCAGGCAAAAGGTGTTCTCATTAACATAACTGCTTCTATCAAGATGACAATGGATGAGGTTACTGAGGCATCTTCCTTTATAAAGAATGAGGTCCATCCCAATGCAGAGATTATATGGGGTATGGTCTTTGATGATACTATGGATGAGGAGATGAGAATAACAGCCATTGCCACAGGTATCGGCCGAAATAAGGAGAGAAAGGTTATTAATTTAAGGGATCTTACCCCTGAAGATGCGGAAGAGAGCTGGACAGTAAGGTTGAAGGAGGATCTTGATAAGCCAACCTTCCAGAGGAGGTTAGCTGAGGAAAATGATGATAGGCCTCTAAAAGAGATAGGGTTAAAATCTGGGAAAAAGGGTATATTCCAGAGGGTCTTTCAAAAGGAAAATTTGGAATATCCTACCTTTTTAAGGAAGCAAGCAGATTAATTAAGAATTGAAAATTGCTACTCTTTACAGGAGCAGACTTGCTCAAGAACGGGGTACAGTAAAAAAGGATTGGGGCGGCAGGGTATCTGTGGCCCTGATATATCCTAATTATTACCAGGTTGGCATGTCCAATCTTGGCTTCCAGGTTATATATGGAATATTGAATGATAATCCTGCAATAGTGGCAGAGAGGGCATTTCTACCAGATGAAGAGGAATTATCCATATATAGAAGGACAGATCAACCCCTCCTTTCTTTAGAATCCCTGACTCCCCTGCTAAAATTTGATCTTTTAGCATTTTCCCTTTCATTTGAAAATGATTATCTAAATATCCTTACCATACTTGATATGAGCAAGATTCCCCTCATGAGTAAGGAAAGAGGCGAGAATTATCCCCTCATCTTGGCAGGTGGTATAACAACCTTTATGAACCCTGAACCTCTGGCCAACTTCATAGATTGCTTTCTTATTGGGGAAGGTGAGGTTATCTTGAAAGAATTCTTTCAGACCTATCTTGATCTCCCACTATCAACTGTTAAAAAAGAGGAGACCTTGAGAATTCTGGCTATTGAGGTCGAGGGTGTTTATTGTCCTTCCCTTTATAAGGTTGAATACAAGGGAGATGGATTAATTTCCTCCTTTGAACCTTTAATCCCCTCCATCCCTTCCAGGGTAAAGGCTGTTAGGCAGGTCCCTTTTAATGGACCTTTGCGCCGATCGCGGATAATTACACCATTTACAGAGTTCTCTGATACCATTCTTGTGGAGTTAAGCCGCGGATGTGGTATTGGGTGCAGGTTTTGCGCCGCTGGCTACATGTACAGGCCTCCAAGAGTTATAGAGGAGGAAGAAATATTTACCTCATTTGAACAAATCTTGGCTGAAAAAAACAGTATCGGTCTTATTAGTCCATCAGTTTCTGATGTCCCAGGAATAGAAAAATTGACCAGTTTTATACTTGACAGAGATGGTGAATTTTCAGTGTCTTCCCTCAGGGCAAATTCATTAACAAAAGGTTTGATAGAAAATTTAAAGAGAAGCGGCCAGAAAACCCTGACCATTGCCCCTGAGACAGGCAGTGAGAGATTAAGGAGGGTTATTAACAAAAAATTGACAACAGAAAAGATTACAGAGGCAATTATACTTATAGCAGGGACAGGTTTTTTTCATATCAAGCTCTATTTTATGATCGGTCTTCCAACTGAAACAGGGGAGGATATAAAGGACATTATTGGTCTGGTTAAATCGATAAGACATTATTTAATAAAGGAAAGTAGAGGCAGGAAAAAGATAGGCAGAATCAGATTGAGTATTAATTGTTTTGTTCCAAAACCATTTACTCCTTTCCAGTGGTTTCCTATGGATACTGTGGAGTCCCTTAAGGAAAAGCAAAAAACAATAAAGAGGACTCTATCAGTTGAGGGAGGTATCGGGATTAGTTTTGATGTCCCAAAATGGGCCTATATACAGAGCCTACTTTCTATGGGTGACAGAAGGGTGGGGCAAATGCTATTAACTACCCACAGGAATAATAGGGATTGGAAGCGTACCTTTAGATCCTCAGATATCAATCCAGATTTTTTTGTTTACAGGGCCAGAGATCTCAATGAAAGACTTCCATGGGATTTTATTGACCATAGTATCCAAAAATCATATCTAAAGGAAGAATACAACCTCGCCCTTGCCTCAATTGAATCCCCTCCATGCAAGGTTGGTGATTGCACCAGATGTGGAATTTGCACATAGCTTTTCTAACCTTATATCCTCACCATTTTTTATGGGAAAAAAGAGATCACTGGATCAGACAGCCCGGGAGTTCTTTGATTATCTTGGCTGTCATATAGCCCAGCAGTGCGCTAATGATGAATTCTATTTTCTCCCCCGCTCTGAGGCTGCCATCCCGCATCTAAACAGATTAGATGATCTATCTCCTGAGAAAGTTCAGGATTACCTGAGGTATGTGAAAGATCTTTTGAGGGAAATACCGGCAGCTAAATTGGATGATCTGGAAAAAGAAATTGATCGCCTGCTTCTTAAACAGAGCATGGAAGGCTTTATAAGGGAGTTCGAGGATGAGAAGGTCTGGCAAAGTGATCCAACCCTCTATGTTAAAATCCCTCTCTTTGCAATGGATCAGGTTGTATCCCAAAGAGATAGTTCATCAGAGCATATAAAAGCAGATCTATGCACGCTTTTTGCCCAGATCCCCTCCTTTCTAACTCAAGGCATTAAAAATCTCCATTCCCCTTCTGAAATTTCTCTCCAAGTTACCCTTAATATGGCCCAGGATGCCTTTAACTTTTACAACCGGGACATTCGGGCCTTTATTGAGGAGCGGGTGGGAAAGGATAAAGGGCTTTCTATAGAAAACAAAAAGGTAATGGAGGCATGGGAACGATTCAAAGAGGATTTGCTTCACCTGACTTCCAAGAAATCGTTTGCCATAGGAGAGGAAGGCCTCCAAAAAATCCTTGCTGTTAGCCTGAGCTATCCTAAATCCCCCAATGAAATTTTAGATATCGCCCAAGACGCCTATCAAAAGACTCAAGAGTGCCTCTGTGCATTGGCCAGGAAAATAGACAGCCGCAAGACCTGGAACCTTATAATATATAAGAAACTTTCTTCCGCATCATCCCCGGCAGAACTTATTCAATTGTATCAGAAGGAAATTCGAGACCTCCGCAGTTTCTTTTACACGCAAGACATTATTCCCTTTCCTTCTGAAGAAAGGGTCACTGTCCGCCAGACCCCATCCTATCTCCAATCCCTCAGGGCAACAGCCTCCTACAGGGCACCTTTACCCGGCAATAAAAAAGGCTATGGCATTTTCTATATTACCCCTGGGAAAGAGGACTTAGAAATGATCTCCGCTCATTGTCCCTATCTATCTGCCCATGAGACTTATCCAGGGCACCACATATTGGATCATCTTCGAATCCATCATTCCAACCCAATCCGCCGCCAGATCGAATCGCCTCTCTTCTATGAAGGGTGGGCCTGTTATGTGGAGCAGTTGCTGGATGAGTTAGGATACGTAGAAGATCCACATCAGCAACTCATCGGGTTGAAACGCCAACTCTGGCGTGTCCTTAGAGCCATACTGGATGTTAAACTCCACACAGGAAGGATCACCCTGAAGCAGGCTGCAAGAGAGATCGAAAACCTTGGGTTCTCTCCTCATAGGGCCAAACGCCAGGCCTGCCGATTTGCCCTCACACCGGGATATCAATTATGCTATTTTATAGGGATGCAGGAGATCCTTGGATTACGACAACGATTTGTTTCAATAGTAGGGCTAAAAACCTTCCATGATATTCTTCTAACTGGAGGTCAGCTTCCCTTCCATCTTGTGGAGAGGAGATTAGAATCTTGGAGAGATAAAAAAAAAGAGATTTAACACTACATCGACACTTCTGTTATGCAGGGGTCTGCCTTTATGTTCATCTTCCTGGGAGACCCTGTGCTTTACTAAATTTCTTCAACTGACTGTTAAGATATCCCCTATTTCCAGATGCATTCTCTAAGGCCTCTTTTATGGTTTGCAATGCCTGATCATACAATCCATTTACATAGTAAGCCTCAGCTAAGGTGTCAAGAAAGGTTGGTGATCTTTCTATCTCAACTGCCCGTTTAGCTAATTTAAGTGCCCTTGGATAATCAAGTAGTGTTGTATCCTGGGCTGTAGCTAAAATCCATGCAAGGTTATTAAGGGCTAATCCATTATCAGGATTTAGCCTGAGGATATTTTCATATGTCCATTGAGCCTTGGCAAGGTTCTTTCTCCTGTGATAGACATAGGCGAGAGCCTTGTAGATCTCGATATTCTCTGACGACTCAATAAGCTGCCGATTCAGGATATGTGTCAGAAATTTATGTTCAATATTGGTCTTCAGGGGACTAAAATTAAGTGTGTATCCCAGAAAGGTGATAAGGACTAAAAAGACAATCAAAGAGAGGGCTAAACGTCTTGAATGGCGTTTAATCAATTGAGGATCCTGCAAGGATTTCCATAAAAACTCAATTCTTTCAGCAATGCTAAAGTGGTGCCAGGATGGATGATGGCGGCTTAGACCACTAAAGCGGGCAATCTTTTCAAGGGAGGTGATAGTTGGATCAGGTTTACCCATGATCTTGGCCGAATAAAGATCGGCCTGACGCTCAAAGTTCCTCATAAAAAAACCCATGATATATCGGAAGTAAAGGATGACGCTCAAGATGATGGGTATAGAGAGCAGAAAATAAAAGATGCTTGTCTGAAGCTCCTTTTGGCTATTTAACAAGCCAAATAAACTGGGTTGCATTGCCATTGCATAGAAGAAGAAATCAAAAAGGCCAAAGGAAATAGCCATAAAGCCTAGGAGAAAAAGGATGTAAAAAAGAATGTGCCTATATTTTATATGGCCCATTTCATGCGCCATAACTGCCTTGAGTTCTTCCTCTGAAAGGATGTTTAATAAGGAGTCTGTGATGAGGATGTATCTAAACTTTGGCAGCAAACCCATAACCCCGGCAGTGATCATCCTCCCCTCTAATATCGGCCACCGTAATATGTCTCTATATTTAAAGCCCAGTTTCTGGAAAAAATTTACTATACTCTCTTTCTTTTCTGTCTGTGGAAGGCTGCTACAGCCCCACCAATACTTGATAAAGGGAGGGAGAAATAGGACAAGGAGGATCATAAATAAGGTAAGAAATATGAATTGTCCGACCTCGCTTTCAAAGATCTTTTTCAGAGATGGCCGTGTAATTAGGCTTATTATGTCATAGCAAATAGTGAGAATTGCCCAGGGAAAGAGGATGGGAAGATTTAGCTTTATATTTGATCCTATGTAGGTCCACCTTTTTATAGGAGCATTAAAAAGGGCGCAATAGGCCGGATAACCATAATACCAGATGGTGGCAAGAAAAGTAAAAAAGATAAGGATTGCCACAGCACCAGGAAGAATAGAAAACGTGGTAAAACCAGGGATCTTGAGAAGCCAGTATTTCAGATTTAATAGGTAAACAGATGAGGCAAATATCACTATAGATAGAATGGAGAGTTTCGTGACCACCGATTGATAGGCTATACTTACCTGGCTTTGACCCAAACTTGTGTAATTAGCCCTATAAGGACCTAAGAGTCTGGAGAAGCGATATCTACATAAGATGGTAAAATTTAGCCAGAGCAGAAAGAGAATAAGAATGGCTGTTACAGGTGATCTGAATAGACCCTCCCCAGGGTAATTTATGTTAAATATTACTACAACAATGATAATATAAATAATGTTGTTGAACATTGGTTCAAAATCCCCAATCCTTAAACCCTTCTAACATCCTTTCTCTGTGGGTACCTGGCCAGTAAAATCGTTTGCATGTTGGGCAAAAAAGTATCCTTTCAGGGTAATGAAAAAAAACAAAATCGGGAACATTCTCTCTGACTGCCTCTCCGTCAGCCTTTGATAGAGATGAATTACAGATCAGGCACCTGCTGAACCAGTCTCTTCGATCCCGTGTAAGTTTTAGGATGCTGTCAACCACCTTTAGTTGATCTTTCACAAGATCATTGTCTATAAAGATGGAGTTAGAATATAATCTATATGTTGAATGAGTCCTTGTCAGGAGAATTCTTCCTTCCATAACCAGTTCAGATAGTCTTTGGTACGGGTAGCTTTTCTGGTAGATTGTATCATAACCCATGATCCTTAAATATCTGGCTAACTTGCCAAGCATGCTATCAGCTACAAATAGCATAAATCTCTTTCCTTTTAAAAAAAGAGGTAAAATATTAATCTTCGTGAGTGCTCAGATTAATGATTTCAAAATCTGGTGGTGGATTCAATAGGAAGATTTCTTCCGGGACTGGTTTGTTAAATTTAAAATTCTTGTATCTTATCTCTGCTAATTGATCCTCATCTTTCTTTACTATTTTTATCCTTAAGGGGTAGAGTCCCAAGCCCTCTTCCTTAAATTCCGATAAAATTATGGTAATCCCTTTTTTTTGAAAATACACTGATTTTGGTTGAAGGGACCCAGAGACAAAAGATATTATTTCTACAACCTCACCCTGACTATTGAAAAGGGTAATTTCATTTGGATTCAAGCTAACTGCTCCGCCTGTGGCGGACAATATTGGTACCCTACCAGAAAGTATCTTCCAGGTTAAATCCAGATCAAGCCCACATAAGAAAGACTGATTTGTATTTAAAGGTCTTGATGGCCCCTTGAAAAACTTTTTGTCAGTAAGGGATAATACTGAAATATTTTTTTCATCAACTACGATGTGAAAAAGGGGTCTTCCCCATGGGTGAGCAATTTCGAGCCTGACCTTGAAAGGTCTGCAGCCAACAGCAAAAAGATTTGCCTCTGTTTCTTCTTCCCCCTTTTTGAATCTTATTTTTCCAACTCCTTGAAAGCTAAATATACTTTCCCCTTGTTTTCTCAGGTGGGAGATAAGACGGGCGGTCTCTTCCTGGCTGAAAGGCTTAGCGGGTGGAAAGGGTATAAGGGATGCACATCCTAAAAGCAGGGTTAAAACAAAGATAGCCACATATGATAAAAGATTATTCCATCTTTTATAAGGTATCAAGGCAAATTACCTTTCAGATGCTCCATAACATCTTTGATCTTCTTATTCAGTCTCTCATGATTTGCATTCTTTAAAGATATTGTCCTTTTGTAAATTTCCAAGGCCTTCCCATAATCTTTTTTTTTGAAATAGACATCGCCTAAATGTTCATTAATGGTAGGATCTTCAGAGGACAATTCAACAGCCTTTTTTAACTTGATGAGGGCCTTATCGTATTGCCCTTTTTGAAAATAAACCCATCCCAGACTGTCAATTATATAGCCGCTATTGGGTTTATACTGTAGAGCCCTTTCTATTAACTCCTGTGCCTTATCAAGGTTAATGCCCTTATCAGCATAGGTGTAGCCAATGTAGTTAAGGGCATCGGCATGTTTAGGATTTATCTTTATTACCATCTCCATTTGTTCAATGCATTCTTCGCTTCTTTTTAATTTATCCAATACAATGCCGAGCCTGTATAGAAGACCAGTATTTCTCTCATTGTATTTTAGCCCCTCCTTCAAGATATCCATAGCATTATGGTATTCCTCTTTAATTTCATAAATAGAGGCCAACATCAAATAAAGTTGAGGTTTACCCTTTTTATGATTGATGGTTTCCCTTAGGAGATTTATGGCCTTATCAAGCTTTTCTTGCTTTTCCAGGATATAGGCCATATGCATCCTGGCATTCATAAAATAATTGCTGTTGGGATTAAGGAGATCAAAGTTTTTATAGGCCTCATCAAAATCTCCATTCTCCTCCAGGGCAGTCCCCAGATAATATCTGGCCTCCTGATCATCTGGCCATGCAGAAACTATTGATTTAAGTTCTGCTATAGATTCATTCAGTTTTCCATGCCTGAGGTATATCAGCCCCAATCTTTTTCTTTTTAAATCCCCAGGACTGAATATCTTTTTCATCTCCTCCATATTTTCTTCTGCCAATTTCTCTTGGCCAGCCTTGTAGTAAATGGAAATCAGCCTTTCCCTGGCTACAGTATTGGTTGGATATAATACCAATATCTTTTTATAGGTTTCTATTGCCTGATCAGCTTTATCAATCTTGCTGTACAAGGCTGCCAGATCGAAAAGGGCTGGAAGGAACCTGGGATTTATTTCAAGGACCCTTAGAAATGCCTGCTTTGCTCTGCTGTATTCTTTAAGCTCCAGATTTATCCTTCCTTTATAATAATGGGCTATTATCAGCTCAGGCTCATTGTTTATCAGAATCGATAACTGATTCAGAGCAAGATCATATTTTTTCAACCTGATAAAAAGTGTTGATAGATGAAGCCTTACCTCTTTGTTTCCCGGATCCTTTTCAAGGATTACCCTGTACTGGGATATAGCCAAATCGAATTTCTTTAGCCGAGAGTAAATTTCTGCCAGGAACTCACGTGCCTTAAGATCATCAGGTGCTAAGTCAACCGACTTTCGGGCAAAGTGTAAGGCATCTTCCACCTTCCCATTTTCAACCAATACTTGAGACAATTTCATGAGTAAATAGGGGGAATCTTTATCGTTTTTGAGGGCCTCTTTTAGATAGATTTCCGCTTGCTCGTAATTGCCGTTTGTTATAGATATGGAGGCAAAGACATAATTTTGATAGGCATATTGGAGAGGGTCTCTTTCTCTTTTAACCTCTCCTGACAGAGTAGAACTTTGTTTTAAGGGAATTTTTTTTTCTACCATAACGCAAGACAAGGCTAACACAATTAGAAAAAACAAAGACCAGATGGATATCTTTTTAATCGCTTTATTCATTAGTAGTGTATGTTAAAAGTTTACAGTTATTTCCGATTCCCCGGAATTCCGGAATTCGGAAACCGGAACTCGGAAGCCGTTGAAAGGAATAGATGAATCAACTACCTATTGACATTGTCTATTCATTTAGAAGATCAGAGAAATTTTCTTCAAAATTGGGTATATTTGCCATCAACCATTCCTTGGCCTTCTTTAAAATCTTTTCCTGAATCTGTCGAACCCTTTCCCTGGATATGTTATATTTATCTCCAAGTTCCTGAAGGGTCAAGGGATCTTCGGCCAATATTCTGTTATCAAATATATCCCTGTGTTTCTCGGAAAGGGTTTCTCTGTATTCTTCCAATTTTTCCCAGAGTAACTCCTTTCTTTGCCTCATAGATATCTGTTTATCTATATCTATTTCTGGAGAGGGCAAAAAAGAACTATAATCTTGCTTGGAGTCTTCTTTAACTGGGGCGTCAATAGAGACTTCCCATCCACCTAATCGTTGCCCCATTTCTATAATATCAGCTTTCTTTACATCTAAACGTTCTGCAAGGAGCTTGGGTTCAGGATTATAACCCTGAGATAGCAACCTTTCTTTCTCCTTTGCAAGATTGAAGAAAAGCTTTCTTTGGGCCTGGGTAGTCCCAATCTTGACCAACTTCCAATTCTCCATGATAAACTTAAGGATATAGGCCTTTATCCAAAATGAGGCATAATAAGAAAACTTCACGCCCTTGTGTGGATCAAATTTCTTTACTGCCTGCATCAACCCAATATTTCCCTCTTGTATCAAATCCATAAGGTTTTTCATCCAATACCTATGAAAATCCATTGCAATTTTTACCACTAATCTTAGATTAGATAGAATAAGCTTATGAGCGGCATCCTGATCATTTTTTTCCCTGTACCTAATAGCAAGTTCTATCTCCTCCTCTTTTGTAAGAAGCTTGTATCTTCTCATTTCTCCTAAATACATCTGTAAGGGATCAAAGGCGACTAAGGCGCCATCTTCCTTTCTTGGAGCAGGAACGAGGTCATATCGGGCATCTGTACTTAGATCTTCTCTCTTTCTTTGAGCACTTCTATCTTTTTTCTTTTTCATATTTCTTTACTCTTGGAGTCATGGAGTGATGGGGTGATGGATCATTGGAGTGATGGAGTCTAAGAGAAGGAGTTATGAATCTTTGATATGAACTCTGAGGTAGTTCTTTTTTCCTGCTCTTAGCAAGATGGTATTATTCTGGATATAATCCGGTCCAACTACTGTCTCAAAGGATGGAACCCTTTTTCCATTTACATAGGCACCCCCCTGGGATATTAACCTCCTTGCTTCACTCCTGGTTTTACACAGGCCCGTTTCTTTAAAAAGAATATATGCCTCAATACCTTCACCTAATTCATCACTTGTCATGGGGTAAGCAGGGATTGCTTCAATGTCCTTGATAGCTTCTTGACTGAATAGCTGTTTGGCAGAGCTTTGGGCCTTGTCCGCTGCCTCTTGACCATGACATATTTTTGTGGCCTCATATGCCAAAACATTTTTAGCCTTTCGTAAACTCTCCCCCTTTAACTGAGAGAGCCCTTTGATCTCATTTATAGGAAGGAATGTAAAATAGGAAAGGAACCTCCTTACATCCATATCATCTATATTTACCCAATATTGGTAATATTCATAAGGAGATGTCAATTCTCCATCTAGCCATATGGCACCTCTATGTGTTTTGCCCATTTTGTAACCGTCAGCAGTAGTTATCAAGGGAAATGTCAGACCATAGATAATCTTTCCTTCAATTCTTCTAGTCAGGTCGGCACCGGCTAAGATATTCCCCCACTGATCGTTTCCTCCCATCTGAAGGAGACAGTTGTATTTTTTAAAAAGATACCAGAAATCATAGGCTTGAAGGAGCATGTAATTGAATTCTAAAAAGCTGAGGCCAGATTCCAGCCTCTGGCGGTAGCTTTCGGCCGCCAACATCCTGTTTACACTAAAATGTCTACCTATATCCCTTAAAAAGTCTATGTAATTTAAAGGGGCCAGCCAGTCAGCGTTGTTGAGCATAAGAGCCTTCCCATTATTGAAATCAATAAACCGGGAAAGTTGTTTCTTAATACCCTCTGCGTTCCTGTCAATCTCCTCTCTCATCATAACAGGTCTGATCTCATCTTTACCACTTGGATCACCCACAAGGGACGTCCCACCGCCGACTAAAATTATAGGCCTATGACCTTCCCTTTGCATATGGGCAAGGGACATAATGGGAAGCAAGCTGCCTACATGTAAGCTTTTTGCTGTTGGGTCAAAGCCGATATAACAGGTAATTGGTTTGGCTAAAAGCTCCCTGAGCATATTTTCATCAGTTACCTGTTCAATAAAGCCTCTTTCCTCAAAGATATCATATGCATTTTTCAATTAATCCCCTCCAACATTAAAAAGTGCCAGAGCTAAAAATGCCCGCCCGCCTCGTCCCGCAGAGCGGGACGGGCAGGCCTAAAGTTACCGAACCCCCTTCTATCAAAATTTGCAGAGGACCCCGGGCGTGAGCCCGGGGGTGAATGCCTTAAATTAAGTTAGTGCCTTTTGAGTGCCATGGGCGTGAGCCCGTGGGTATCTACTACTCCGGAAGCCTTACTCTTGCTACCTTTCCTTCAGGACCGAGGTGACCAACCGCCTTTC
>JAUWZV010000089.1 GCA_030615105.1 Desulfobacteraceae bacterium | reverse complement strand
TGTTATTATTTTTCTTCACTCGAAATGCTCCTTTCTGATAGGTTTTGTTTTTATATAATTCTATTATAACCTTATCTGACGGGCATTTCGAGTACTTTTATTGCTTTCTCACGAAAAAATTACACTTGATTAGGGTCTAGTGGGTATAAAGAGACAGGCGAGATATTTAAATAGGTGTGACAAAAGCTTAGAGCCTTTGTGCAGTTACAATCACTCTATTGGTCATACACCCATAATCCCCTTTCTTTTTATGGGAGACAAAATCCTTTTGGATGGTGATGGAAGAAAAACCCACCGATCTCAAAAAATCCGAGATCTTCTCCGGGCTATAGAGGCGAGTGCAATATTTCTCATCCCGAATCAGGCCTTTTATTTTAGAAATGACCATCTCCCGGCCCAAGATAATATCCTTCTGGAGTGTTTTTTCACGGCAGACTACAATCTCCTCATTTGCTTCATGCCAGGATTGGGGCGAGAAATTCTTTATTACATATTCCATATTCGGCAGATCCAGAAGGAAAGAACCCCCGGATATGAGCAATCGGAACGCCTCGCGAAGGATCTTCTCATCCTCCCTCTCATCAATAAAATAGCCGAAGGAATTTGCCATGATGATAATGAATTGGTGCCTTTGATCAGGCAGGCCAGTATCCCGGGCATCTCCTCGGATAAATTTGGTGTTCAGGCCTTCTCTCCGGGCTCCTTCCCTTCCCAGATTGATCAAGAAATCGGAATAATCCAGCACTGTCACATCTTTGAAGCCTCTCCTGGAAAGCTCCAAAGAGTGGCGCCCTTGTCCACCACAGAGATCCAGAATAGGCGAGAATTTTTCCAACTTGAGTACCTGCTCAAGGAAATCCACTTCCCGGCAGGTCAACTCATTGTCGCAAACAGTGCGGCTATCTGTTATAAGATAGATTTCATCGAAGAGTGTCTTCCACCAGCCAGGATTGATTTTTACCATTCCTTATTCCTCATGTATCAGGTCTGCACCGAGGCTGAAAAGGCCATCGCTAACCATAAGAGCCGGGCTACCCCTCCAGGGCTGACTCATGGCTAATTCTTTCTCCTCTTCCCCAATCCGAACAACATTCTCCAGTTGACCCTCCCTCCAGAGTTCTTCCAGTTTGATGGCATCTTGCCAAAGGTTATGGGCATAGTACTTCAAGTCATTAAGGTGATCTATTGTTAATATTCTGGGCCTGAACATGATCTTAATGGGGCCCAAGAGATATGTGAAGCCCATTTCAATGGCCTTCTGGTTAATCTCATCCTGAATCTGCACAAAGGCCTGATAGCCCAGTTTCAATAAGGCCTGGTTGATTTTATCCACGGCCTTACCAGGAGTAATATCATCCCTCAGCACAGCAAGGGGTTGAATCCCTCCACCTGAGCCTACATTAGTGGGAACACCGCCAAAGCGGGCTAAAAATCCCTGGAGCCCTTCATCAGTGATAAAACAACGGAAATCAGTTTGCCACTCTTGATTAGAAAGGGCTTGCTCTTCCACCAGAGGCCAGGTACTCTGCTCTGACCAAAGTGCTAAAGGAATAAGCTCCTGGATAATGTAGTCGCCAGAATGAAGGGCGGTTTGGATGTATTTTTTCTTATTCTCAGTTTTGTTTCCTATAAATATCCCGTGGCCTGAGTAGCCATATGCAGGTTTAAGCACTACAGTTTCCCAATGCCCTTCTGCCCATTCGACCAATTCCTCTATAGGTTTCCCCTTGGGATCAGTAGTGGAGCGGGAATAAAATTGGCGTGTCCAGGGTGTATGTTCTATTGTGGTCCTGCTTAATATGGCCTTATAAGTTTCTGTGATCGCCTCAAATAGCCCTTTTGCTCCCAGAGGCTCCATACCCCTGGGATTGACCAGAATACCCTGCCTGATCGCCTCTTTGATGGGTTCGATGTCTTCCTTTTTAGCTATCTTTAGCAGGGTATTGGAGTTAAAATCCATGAAAATTACTGTGGCTTCCTCTCCCCTGCAATATATCTTCCTTTTTTTTAGGGAGAGGTGTTCCGGGCTCGCTAAAGAGGCCTTAACCCCTTCTATGGTTTTAAGGTAATTAACAAAGTTTTTATTCTCCAGAACGACATCAAGGGTTTCAGATTCAGCCAAGAGTACTGCATTTACTGGATTTCTGCCATGGCATCTCTCATGGGCCCTTAGTATCATACTGGCAAAGCCGGGTACTGCATTAATCTGGGTGTGGTCAAAATCAATATCAGTGCCCACCTCAATATTTTTCCCGATTAAATCCCATGCCATTTTCCCCAATAATTGAGCAATGCGCTGATATTCCCACCCCCCAGGGCTTCCCATATTCCACTCCCCGTGATAACCTTTAATCGTTTTCATTAATGCCCCTGGTATATGACATGATGAGACCTTTGAAAAATGGTCGCTCTGTCATTGCGAACGAATGTGAAGCAATCTCAATAGGATAGATTGCCATGTCGCCCGCCCGCCTCGCCTGAAGGCGAAGCCGTTGGCGGGCAGGCTTCGCTCCTCGCAATGACTTGTAAGATAATTTTTCAAAGGTCTCATAATCTAATGCCAGTTAATACTACAGCACTTTTTCCGATATCCCTTGGTCAAACATCCACTTGTTTATGATCCGAGGCCTGCCTTTTTAAATTAAAAGTTATGCAAGGCTCAAGTGGCCTTGTGAGTAATGCATAAAATCGGGGACTATTTAAGGACCCAGACTTCTTTTTGCAGTTTCCAATTGATTTTGACCGGATTCCCACCTCTCTATCAACTCTTTTGATTTTTCTCTAACTTCCCTGTATTCATTCAGAAATAATAAACTTTTATTTTTATCTGCGAAAATATCTGGATCTGAAAGTATTTTTTCCAACTCTTTTTCTCTTTTTTCCAGATCAGCAATCCTGTCTTCTAACACGGTTAGTTTGTCCTGAATAGGTTTAAGTGTGGCCCTGATTAGACTCCGTTTTTCTGCCTCCTTTCTCCTTTCTGCTTTTCGAGCCCTTTTATCTTTAAAGGATGATACCTGAGCCTGTTTCTTCTCAGGGATTGGAGCTGAAATTTTGGAAATTCTTTCCAGATAATCATAATATTCATTGAGATTGCCCGGGTATTGCTCAATTACTTCTTCCTTTATGTCCCAGGTCTTTGTGGCCAGTCTGTTAACAAAGGACTGGTTATGGGACACAAAGATCAATGTGCCTCTGTAATCAGCTAAGGCATCTGTTAATATTTCTGATGATATGAGATCGAGATGATTTGTAGGTTCATCCATCAACATAAGATTTCCAGGTTTTACTAACAATTTTGCGAGTGATACCCTGGCCTTCTCTCCACCAGACAGTATTTCTATTGATTTGTCCACATCATCGCCTGAAAAGAGAAAGGTGCCACAAACACCCCTTAAAAAACCTATTGTTTCAGTAGGGGCAGCATGATTAACCTCCTCAAGTATTGTTTTTCCGGGGTTTAGCATATCAAGATGATGCTGGGCAAAGTAACTCATGATCACCTTATGGCCCACTATTATCTCACCATGATCAGGTTTGATTTCACCTGCAATCATCCTTAATAACGTTGTTTTACCAGAACCATTAGGGCCTATTATGGCTATCCTTTCGCCCCTTAGCACACTTATATTAATGTCTTTATAAAGGGTCTTTTTGTTAAAGCCCTTTGAAACCCCTTTTATTGCCACTACCTCTCTTCCACTCCTGGGCACCACAGGGAAGGAAAAGTGGATGGTCTTTGGGGGTCGGCGAGATTCAACTAATTCCATTTTTTTGAGCAATTTTATCTTGCTTTGAGCCTGTCTGGCCTTTGTGGCCTTATACCGGAAGCGTTCAATAAATTTCTGGGCGTCTTTTATCTTTTGTTCCTGATTCCTGGCCCTGGCCTCCAGGTTTAGTCTTTCCTCCTCCCTGGCTTTCAGGTAAAAATCATAATTCCCCCTGTAGCTTTTCATGCCTTCCGATTCAAGACTTATGATGTGATTTATCTGTTTATTTAAAAAATCCCTGTCATGACATACAAGCATTATGGCGCCTTTAAAGGTTTGAAGAAATTGTTCCAACCAATGAACAGAAGGGATATCAAGGTGATTGGTGGGTTCATCCAGTAAGAGCAGGTCAGGTCTTTGATAAAGAAGACTTCCCAGAACTGCCCTCATTCTCCATCCTTCGCTAAGGGATGAAACAGGAATAGTAAAATCCCCTGGTTGAAGGCCTAAACCGGCCAGGATCCTCTTGGCCTCATGCGAGGGGAATTGCGTATCCAGATAGCTCTTCTCCTGGTGTAGTTCTGCAAGTCTCCCAGCCAATTTTAGTTGGTCACTTTTTTGCGGGTTATTTTTCAGTGATTTTTCTGTCTGTATTATCTCACCTCTTAGCCTAAGCCTTCCTGGAATAGAGTCCAGGATAGATTGGAGAAGCCTACCGGATAATGCAGCATGAACATCCTGGGGTAGATATCCGATCCTTATACCTCTCCCTCTCATAATCTCTCCAGTATCAGGAGAAATTTCCCCATTTATAAGTCTCAACAATGTTGTTTTACCGGATCCATTTGGCCCTACAAGACCTATCATGTCTCCAGGCTCGATCTGAAGCCCTATCTCATGAAAAATTCTTTTCCCCAGAAAGGTGAGAGAAAGCTTAGTGATGATTGCAAGGCTCATATTTTATTTATGTTCGTTGAAAAGCAACTTCTCAATAAGTTGGGGTACAATTGACGGCAAAGTAATTCTGGCCACATATTTTAAATTGTAGGGGTTCGATTTATCGAACCCTTCCATATCGGGCTTGATAAATCAAGCCCCTACAAAATCCCAACTTATTGAGAAGTTACGTTGAAAATTGTTAACTTATTGTGTTTATTGGGTTAATGACAAATAACGAATGACGAATGACACTTTCATATTTTACTTCCGCCAGTATGCAGGGGCAAGCATGATGATAACGGTGTATATCTCGAGACGGCCGAGGATCATACAGAAGATCAGAACCCATTTGCCCAGATCAGGAACAGGCAGGTAATTATTTACTGGCCCAACCAAACCGAATCCTGGACCGATATTTCCTATCGTGGCCGCTACAGAGGCAAATGATGTAATAATATCCAGGCCAATTGAGGACATAATTATGACAGCCACAATAAAAAGGGTCAGATAGAGGATAAAAAAACCCCAAATGCTGTTCAATACCTCTTCCGGAACCGGCTTACCACCAAGCTTTATGGGCCTTACAGCATGGGGATGAACAAGTCTGAAAATCTCCCGGTAGCCATGTTTGGCAAGCAATATGATCCTCATTATCTTTATTGCTCCACCAGTAGATCCTGCCATTGCCCCGATAAACATACACAACAGAAGAATGATCTGTGATAGAGCCGGCCAATTTGCATAATTGCTGGTTACGAAACCGGTTGTAGTAATTATGGATGTAACCTGAAAGGCAGCATGTCTGAATGCATGGCTTAGGGAATGATAAATCGGCCCGTAGATATTAAAGGTAACCAGAATGATAAGGATAACCAGGATAGAAATAAAGACACGGCACTCAGGATCTCTGTCAAATACCCTAAAAGCTCCCTTCAAAAATTTAAAATGGAGGGAAAAATTTATCCCGGCCAGGATCATAAAAACAGTAATAACGCCTTCAAAATAGGCACTGTTAAACTGGGCAATGCTTCCATTCTGTGTGCTAAATCCTCCGGTAGGCATAGTACAGAAGGCATGGCAGATGGAATCGAAGAGAGGCATCCTGCCTAAAAACAAAAGGCCTATCTCAAGCAAGGTGATAAAGAGATAGACCTTCCATAGGGTTTTAGCTGTCTCTGAGATGCGAGGTTGCAGTTTATCCACTATTGGACTTGGAATCTCGGCTTTATAAAGCTGCATACCTCCCACACCTAAAAAGGGGAGAATAGCAATAGAAAGCACTATAATACCCATCCCTCCCATCCACTGGGTTAGGCTCCTCCATAATAGTATTCCCTTGGGGAGAGATTCAATGTTGCTAATAATAGAGGCTCCAGTAGTGGTAAAGCCAGATATAGATTCAAAGTAGGCATTGGTAATATTGGGGATTGAACCGGAAAATAGAAAAGGCAGAGAGCCAAAAAAACCCGCACTTAACCAGCTAAGGGTAACAATGGCCATACCCTCTCTTTGACTGAGAGATGTGTAATCGCCCCTTTTAATAAGAAAAAAAAGGACAATGCCACTCCCTGAGGTGATAATGAAGGAATAGAGTAAGGAAAAGAAGCTTCCATCGGAATAGATGATGGAGACTATGAGAGGTGCAAGCATGGAGAGACCGAGGAAGAAATTGAGGATTCCGATTAGCCGGAAGATCTGACGAAAACGCATTAAAAGTATTCCAGTTTAACGGTAAACAATTTTTCAAGCTTTGGTATAGCCCCTTTAAGGGCGAATATTATCAGATGATCATGGGGTTTGATCATATTGTGGCCTTTTGGGATAATAATCTCTTCTCCCCTGACAATTGCACCAATGATGGCCTCTTTCGGAAATTTTACCTTGGATAAAGGGATATTTACGATGTCAGAGGTTTCTAATGCCTCGAACTCTATAGCCTCTGCACCCTCTCCTTTGAGTGGTGCAACACATATCACCTTTCCCTTCCTGATGTACTGGAGAATTGTTTTAATTGCAGAAAGCCTTGGGCTTACAACCGTATCGATTCCGATTGCAGAGACAAGAGGGATATAACTTAGTTTTCCTATCTTGGTTACCGTCTTTTTTGCCCCGAGGGCCTTACCCAGTAAAGAGATAAGAATATTATTTTCATCATCTCCAGTGAGTACAACCATAATATCCACATCAGCTATATTCTCCTCAATGAGGAACTCCCGGTCTGTGGCATCACCATTTAACACAACCACCTTTTTAAGTTTTTCAGCCAGCTCCAGGCATATCTGGCCATCTTTTTCAATTATCTTGGTATTAATATTGGTGGTATCGAGTGATGTTGCTAAGTCCAAACCTGTTTCACCGCCACCAATGATGATAACCCTACCCAATCCTTCTTCTCTGAGATTCAATAGTCGAAAGATATTTGGGGTTTCTTCCCTATGGGCAACAAAGTATATCAAATCATTTGGTTGGATTGTATCATGTCCACTTGGTATAATAACTTTTTCTCCCCTTATAATAACACCAACAAGGATTGCATGCTCATAATCATTAAATGAGGAGAGTTTTTGGCCGACTAATGGGGAGTCATTTTTTATGGTTATACCGATTAGCTTTATTCTGCCATCCACGAAATCTATGACTTCAGAGGCCCCCGGCACCTCCATGAGCTTGAGCATAGATGCAACCATCTCTGACTGGGGATTGATGATCAGGTCAATATTAAAGAAATCCTGATTAAAGATCTCTCTATGCTTCATATAATCCGGATTCCTTACCCGGGCTATCTTTGTAATATAATCGGTTAGATGTTGAGCGAAAAAACAGGCAATTAAATTTGCCTCATCACTATCAGTGGCAGCAACGATTATATCGCTTTCCTTAATACCTGCCTCATTTAATATCGATGGATTGGTGCCTGATCCTAAAACAGCTTGAACATCTATAACATTTTGTATATGCCTGATTTTATTAGGATCCTTTTCAATCACAACAACATCCTGATTTTCTTCCGATAGTCTCTGGGCAATATTAAAACCTACTTCACCAGCGCCTATGATAATAATTTTCATTTACTCTTTCCTTAAATGATTCTTTAAATTTAACTATTCAGCCACTAAGCCACCAAGACACCAAGATTAGAGAATTATTCTTTTAATACCCGCATCAACAACGTTTATTGGTTACGGTTACGATGCCCGTTTCGTTCAGCGGTTACGTCCAGCGTCTTTTTTCACGTTACCATTACCCTTACCGACACGGGCTTCGTCACCCTAACCGTTGCCGAAAAGACGGAGTCCCCTCGGGTTAGGGGGTAAAATTCATAGCTGTTCTTTGTGCCTTAGTGTCTTGGTGGCTACCTGAGCAGTTACCTTTAAATAAAGACTAAGTTGAGTTTTAAAAAAGCCCAGCTCAAAAGTCAATATATAATAAGTTTTCACTTTTTAGAAAGATTTGTTCATATCTTGCGGGGATATAAAAGAGGAGAGGAAGAAAATGCACTGATTAAAACAATTTTCTTTGGTTGATATTTTCCTTTGCCTTAGGAATAAAGCCAAAATGTTTGTAGGCAAGCCTGGTAGCTACTCTTCCCTTTGGTGTACGATTTATGTAACCACATTGTATCAAAAATGGCTCATAAACCTCTTCCAGGGTATCCTTTTCTTCAGATAGGGCAGCGGATAGGGTATCAACCCCTATTGGTCCACCATCAAATTTCTCAATTATTGTCAGCATGATCTGTCGATCCATTTTATCCAGACCCTTATCATCCACCTCCAAGATATCCAAGGCCTTTCCTGCAACTGAATGTGTAATTATCCCTTCAGCCTCAATCTGTGCATAATCTCTAACCCTCTTTAGTAACCTATTAGCTATTCTTGGTGTTCCCCTTGATCTTGTTGCAATCTCGAAGGCACCTTCTTTATCAAGCTGGATATCAAGAAGGGTTGCAGTCCTGGTCACAATCTGCTGCAATTCATCTGGTTTATAAAATTCCAACCGTGAAATAACGCCAAACCTGTCTCTTAAGGGAGGTGTGAGCAGGCCTGTTCTTGTAGTAGCACCAATCAAGGTGAAGGGTGGGATGGAGAGTTTCACAGTCCTGGCTGATGGTCCCTGGCCAATAATGATATCCAGTTTAAAATCCTCCAAGGCGGGGTAAAGTATTTCTTCCACCACATGATTCAGCCTATGGATTTCATCAATAAATAGAACATCCCTGGGCTCTAAGGATGTTAATATTGCTGCTAAATCACCTGGTCTATCTAAGACTGGTCCCGAGGTAGTTTTTATGTGTACACCGAGTTCATGGGCTATTCTGTGTGCCATGGTAGTCTTTCCAAGACCAGGACTACCATGAAAAAGAACGTGGTCTAAAGACTCTGAACGCCCCTTAGCTGCCTCTATAAAGATCCTGAGATTTCTTTTAATATCCTCTTGCCCAATAAACAGATCCAGCCTCAATGGTCTGAGGCTGACTTCTGTTGGGCCTTCATCTAACTTAGGTTTTGGATCTGTGATTCCCTCTTCCATATTTGTCACTTGTCACTGGTCATTCGTCATTTGTATTTCAAAGCGGAACAAAGCTAAAAACATCCTCAAAGGTCGATTTGCTGAATACTGGTTGCTCGTTAATATTAGCCTGTTTTTTCCTGCCATTAGCAAATGGCAAATGATTAATGACGAATGACTAATTTCACCTTGCAAGATTCCGCAAGGCCTCCTTCAGCAATGTGTCAAGATTTATCTCGCTATCATTATGTAAAACATTCTCTATAGCATCCTTTGCAGACCTACTCGGGTAGCCAAGATTTATTAAGGCTGATAGTGCATCATCAAAGATCTCTTTATTCTTTATTTGCACCTTCTCCCTTGGTTGCACCTCTATCTCTTTAAGAAGGTCGAATACCTTTTCTTTTAACTCAAGGGTTATCCTCTGAGACGTCTTTTTACCAACACCGGGAACAGCAGCAATCCTTTCAGAATCAGCGTTTACAATGGCACCGAGGAAATCTTCAAGCCCGATACCTGAAAGAATGTTTAATGCCAGTTTAGGGCCTATACCAGACACAGAGATTAGCAGTAAAAAGATCTCTTTCTCTGTCACTGTTTGAAAGCCAAATAGTTGGAGCATATCTTTACGGACATGTGTGTAAACATACAGACTTACCTTTTCCATCTCATCAGGGAGTTGATAGAATGTGGATAAAGGAATAAAAATATGATAGCCAACACCGGCCGTATCTACAATTACCGACTGAGGGTTTTTATTAAATAGTGTTCCAGTTAGATGAGCTATCATAAAATTATAAGTGCCTAAAGTACTTAAAGCCCGCCCTGGCGCGACGTGCTTAAATCAAACCGTTAACTCTATAAAGCAATATGTACTTCGATCAGCCTCGTAAAATTATATACCAAGTCTCGGCCAGGGTTTAAAGTGAATACAATCCCGTTATCTATGTTCGTTGTTTGTTGCGTGTAGTTCGTCTTTTCTCTTTTGCCTGCCATTCCTAAATTTACAGTTCCAAACAATTCTATCCATAACTTTAGCTCACTTTAGGCACTTTAAATGGTATCTTCAAACCTGACCCAGTTATGGTGGCATATTGCAGTGGCTAATGCGTCCGAGGTATCAAAAGATAATTGGGTATCGAGCTTAAGGATTAGCTTGACCATG